>QILJ01000127.1 GCA_003233295.1 Ignavibacteria bacterium
CAACTAAAGAAGAAGTTGAAAAGAAATTTAACAAATGGACTTCTGCAAATAAAACTCACTAATCATTCTATCTCCTTAATATCCTCTCTTTTCTCTTCCCTACAGAAGGATGGCTATAGAAAAACCATTCTACAAATGGATGAGGTTCTTTATCACCAAGATTTTGATCCGTGAGTTTTTCGAGAGTATTGATGAATGCTTCCGGTTTACCCGTTGTTTTGATAGCATATTCATCAGCTTGATATTCAAACTTTTTGGATATTATATTATCCAATGGTGTGATGATAAGTCCTATAAGCATTGCCCAAACGGATAATATCGGCAGCGCTGCTATTTGTGTTATCTCGGTAAAACCAAACCACGGGAGTGAAAACTCGTACAATTTTGCCATAAGGAAAAACGTTAAAAAACTTGTAACAGTGCCAATAAAAAGATTTTTAATAATATGTTTATGTTTATAATGACCAAACTCATGAGCAAGAACTGTTTCAATTTCATCCTCGCTGTAATTTTCAATAAGTGTATCACCTAGAATAATACGCTTGGTTCTGCCCAATCCGGTAAAAGCCGCATTAGCTTTTTTTGTATTTTTGCTCATATCAAATTGGAATACATTTTCAACTTTCATTTTTACATCTGCAGCAAGACGCAGAACTCGTTTTTTTATCTCTTCATTTTCAAGCGGTGTAACTTTATAAAATATTGGCAGAATAATTACTGGGATAATTTGAGCAAGTACAACGGAAATGAAAAACATCGCAATTGAAAATACCAGCCACCAAAGTGAACCGAAGGTAAGCATCACCCAATAAAATAAAAGAAGGATCGGGATACCGATAACCAAACCAACCAGAAGTACTTTAAAATTTTCCCATATCCATTTCCAGAATGTTTGGTTGCTTAGTTCATATTTATGTTCAAGATAAAATTCCGTATAATAATTAACAGGAAAATTTATCACTGATGTAACAACTCCGATAACAACAACAAACAAAAGTAAAAGCAAATATTGACTTTCCGTGTAGGTTCTTAAATAACTCTCTAATTCTTTGCTGTATCCGAAATAGACAAAAGCAATAATTGCAAAAAAGGAAATCACTCCCTTAGTAATTGAAATAAATAATTTTATGTTGTTATATTCTTTTGCTTTCTTGTTATCCATAATGTTTAAACTTAATGAGATTTAGTCATTTTTGTTAATTCAATCATTGTACTGACCAAATTTACGTTAATTTGGTCAACGTACTGACCGTATTTACATTTTTAATATGATTTATAGGATGAAGCTAAATAATTTCCAATGCACTTTTAGGAAGCCAGCCGACTTTGCCGTCGTAGAGTTTAACTTCAACCCAATCGCCAAATTGACTCATTACCGCAACTTTAAGCCCTTCGTGAATAACAAACAGATCATTACTCGAATCGTTAGGTGATTGTTTGGCAGCAACGGTGTTAGTTGTAAGTATTGCAAAGTCTTTCGATGTTTCTCTACTAAGATTCGCAAAAAGGACTATCGTGAAGAGAATAGCTCCTAATAGACCAATAAACGCAGAATAAAGCGAATACTTTTGCAAATATCCATGCTTACTTATGAAGAAAAATGTAATACTCACTAAAAGTATCAGGTAGAAAATAATAACTAAAACTTGCCAAGTGGTAATTGAAAAAGCCGTAATAAATGTGATCCACCAATCCACAATAAAAATCTGCGGTACTTCCTTTATTCTATCAATAGTACGAGCTTTAACAATTTTCAGGTTGTACTGAATATCTTCATTATCCGGTTCAAGTTTCAAACCGCGTTCATAATTTAGAATTGCGTAACCAAGTTTTCCTGCACGGTAGTATGCATTGCCAAGATTATAATATAAAGCGGCGCTTGAATAACCTTGATCCAAAATTGCTTGATATTTTTGTACTGCTTCATCATACTGTTTATTCTGATATAATTGATTTCCCTGCATCATTAATGAATCAATATCAGCTGCATTAACCGAACTAAATGATAAAACTATAAACAATATGATTATAAAATACTTCATTTTATTTTTTCTTTTTGGTTTTAACAGAATTCTCAATTTCAACAATTGCTTTCACCGCTTTCTCATAAACATTTTCAGCCTGTTCCCTGGTTTGTGATTGCGGTGCAAATCTGGCAAACTCGCATTGGTTTAAAATATCCCGCACATCTTCAACAGTATTTTCATTAACATTATTTTTAAGCAATAACTCAACAACTTTTTCAATGGAAAATTCTGATTTGGGTAAAAGTAGTTTATCTTCCAGATATCCGTACAAACCTTGTGAAATTTCATTAAAATACGTTACAAGATCATTTTCATCCAGAGCTTTTTTTGCCAATTTTAATCTGTTGCTTGCATTTTTCTGAGCTTTTCTGAATTTCATTAATTCTACATTACCACTCAGTTTATCCTGCCTTTTTTTGAAACCGATAAACCCTAACATCACAAAAAGAGGAATGATCAATGAATACCAGAACCAGCTTTTCAGCAGGTTCCCTTTTTCAATTTTTTCTAATTGGAAATCCGATGTTTTAATAAATCGAATATCTTTACTCAGCAGTTTTATATCTTCTTTTGTAAAACCTTCACCCGGAGTTGCAACAGTTCCGCTGCCTTGTTTAATAGTAAGAGTAAATTGAGGAGAAGATAATTCGACATATTTTTTTCTTCTGGGATCGAAATAACTGAACTTTATCGGCTTAATCACTTTAACTCCGGCAACTCTCGGAACAATAAGATATTCCTCACTTTTGAATCCGGATATAGTGCTTTTTCTGTTAACTTTTTTAGATATTTTCGGTTCATATTTTTCAAAGCCTGGCGGAAGCACAACATCGGGCATATCAATCAGTTCAATGTTACCACTACCGCTTACCGTAAGTTTTAATGTTACTGCTTCATTGGTTTCCACGTTATTTTTATCCAACTCTGCTTTGAAATCGAACTGACCGACCGCACCGGAAAATGATTCAGGCTTTCCTTTTGCAGGTAGAGGAGAAACGTTTATTACAACGGTATTTGATGTGGCAGTAAACTGTATAGTTTCGGTTCTGCCGAAAAACGAGTCATTAAAAAATGCATCGAACGGATCATTTGATCGCTGCTTTCGTTTTACCATTACAGGTATTTCCAACTCGAACGGTGTTACTGTCAATTTGCCGGACTTTGTTGGGAATAATGCGACTTTCTTCAATACTGCAGAATTGTAACGAACTCCCTTATACATTTCGACATCAAAACGTATATTGTTGCTTGTTTCAAGTTCTTCAGCCCAAAATCCCTTGTACCGCGGTAGCTTGGAAATTTGAGGGGATGAAATATTCAGCTTAGTATATAATTTATAAGTTACCGTAACCTGTTCGCCCTGTACTACATTTCTCTTATTGGCTACTGCCCGAATAAAAACATTTTGTTTAAGTTCTTCATCGGACATTGATTGAGAACTATTTCTCGATCTGCTCGGTTTACCGGAAGATTTCTGAACAGTTATTGTAATACTATTGCTTTCATAATCTTTTCCCTTATACTTGATAGAAGCTCTTTCGATCTTGAACTTACCGGTTTTAGGAGCTTTGACAATATAGGAATATGTGATCGTAGAGGAAACATTCCCATTGATCATTCTAATACTTGACGATTGATTTGGTCCACTTAGAATTTTGAAATCTTTTAAGTTAGGGGGACGAAAACCTCTAAGATTATTTCCATCCCCGCCATCAAAAGTAAAATATATTTGAAATTTCTCATTTTGTTTTACTGTTGTCTTATCTGCCGTCAGCTCAAACTTTTGACCGAACAAATTTGTGCTGCTGAACATCAGCAAAACCATTAATGGTAATATGTATCTAAAATTTTTCATAAAATCTAATTTATAAAATTACCAATCTTTTTCTACTTTTACTTTTTTACCTTTTTGTTTTCTTAATTCTTTCTGCAGATCTTTTTCATCATCTTTCAGAGCATTTAATATTCTTTCGGCTTCCGCTTTGGAAATTTCCGGAGGAGGCTGCTGCTGATTCTGCTGATTTTTATTCTGTTGTTCTTTTTGCTTATCATTCTTCTGCTGATCTTGTTTCTGCTGATCCTTATTCTTATCCTGGTTTTTCTTATCGTTCTTTTTCTGATCTTTGTTCTTGTCTTTATTTTTATCTTTGTTCTTATCCTTATTCTTATCTTGTTTCTGCTTCTGTTTCTGCTTTTTATTATCTTTTTTCTGCTTTTGTTGTAAGGCATAAGATAAATTGTATTTTGCCTCAAGATCATTGGGATTTAGTTTCAAAGCTTGTTTATAAGCAGAAATGCTCTCATCAAGTTTCTGTGATTTAAGAAAAGAATTGCCAATGTTATAAAAGACATGTGATTTTTGCTTATCGGTCTTTGCCAGAGCTAAAGCATTTTTATAATAACTTAACGCATCTTTATATTTCTTCTGCTTATAAAGCGCATCACCTAAATTAAAGTGTCCTTCATATGTTTCAAAGTTTTCATCAATACTTTCTTTAAAATCTTTCTCCGCTTCATCATATTTCCCTTCATCGTATTTATCCACACCATCATTAATAACTGAGCGGGACTGTGCGAAAATCATATCAGTCGATAATAGGAAGAATATCATGAGTAATATTATGTTTATCTTTTTTATATACATCTTTTTTAAATTCCAAACTTCAAAATATAAATCTCAAATAAATACTAAATTCTAAAAATCATTATTCAAACAACGTATCTCACAAATTCTAAAGTTCTAATTTCCAAGCTATATTTTAATTTACAATTTGTTCTTTTTGCTATTATAATTTGTATTTCAAATTAAACTAACGTCAGATAACTTCAACGTTCTTATCTATTCATCTCATCAAATTTAATAAATAGTTTATTCTTGTTGCTTGTAATAAAAAACTCTAAAATCAATAATAAAACTGCCGGCAATAAGAGATAGTAAAATCTATCCTCATAGTCGGTAATTCTTGTTGCGCCGTACTCAGTCTTTTCAAATTTTGAAAGATCATTATAAACTTTATTCAATTCATCTTCGGTATTTGTTCCATGATAATATTTACCGTTGGCTGCATTAGCTATTTCTTTAAGAGTATTCTCATCTAATTTTGTCAGTACTACATTATTATATCTATCCTTTTTATATCCAATCTGCTGTCCGCTAGCATTTTTGATCGGGATCGGGGCTCCTGTTGCAGAACCAAGTCCAATTGTAAATATCGAGATTCCATCACCGGCGGCTTTTTCGGCAACCTTAACAACATCCCCCTGATGATTTTCGCCATCGGTAATTATTATAATCGCTTTCTTTGTATCTTCATCCTTTTTGAATGATCTTATAGCCAAATTAATTGCCGGACCAATCGCTGTTCC
>QILJ01000210.1 GCA_003233295.1 Ignavibacteria bacterium
GTCCTTCCAATTATTTATCGGAATTAAAATCTACAGAGTTTATTTCCAGAATACCAACCGTTTGGGATGATACAAAAGTGCTGAAAGCTAAGGTTGGTGAATACCTTATCATTGCCAGAAGAAATGGTGATAATTGGTATATTGGTGCTATGACGAACGAAGAAGCAAGGGAGTTCACAATAGATCTTTCATTTCTTGATGATAAAGAATACTCGGCTAA
Organism: Ignavibacteria bacterium; assembly: GCA_003233295.1. The sequence continues at coordinate 221 of QILJ01000210.1, forward strand.
TATTATAAAAGATGGAATTAATGCCGATAGATATGCCGGAGATTATAGCATAGAAACAAAAACCATTTCTAGAAATGATTCTCTGAAAATTCATCTGGCTCCAGGTGGCGGTTGGGTATTAATTTTGGAGTCTAAAAACAATGGGAATAAAGATTAAATGATCTCTATTACTTTATTCTTTTGATCAGGTTCAATATATAATTAAATCTAAGAGTATTTAATATCATGAGAATTTTAGAATATTATCGTATTAAACAATATTATTACATTGGTTTTCTTATTCCTCTTTTAGTTTGTTTATTCCCAGATTCTATTGAAGCTGCTATATTATCAAGTAATTCGCTAAAATTTGAAATTTCTATTACGCCAGAACTATATAAAAAACCACTTAATGGACGTTTACTACTTATAATCACTAAAAATAACACATCTGAACCGCGTACGCAAATCAATTGGCAAAATGGTGCTCCTTTTTTCGGCATTAATGTCAAAAATCTAGGTAGTAGAGAGAGTATAATAATTACAGATACTGTACCTGGTTATTTATGTCAATCTTTAAGAGATATTCCTGTAGGAGATTATTATGTGCAAGCACTACTGAATGTTTATACGGAATTTCATCGTTCTGATGGTCATGTTATTTTTGCACATATGGATCAATGGGAAGGGCAACATTTGGAACGATCTCCAGGTAACTTAATAAGCAATGTGCAAAAAGTGCATCTTGATCCTTCTACTCCTTATACTATTAAGATAGTTTTAAGTAAAAAACTTCCACCAATTGAAATGCCTAAAGATACTGAATGGGTAAAGAGAATTAAAATTAAAAGCAAACTCCTTACAAAATTTTGGGGACATCCTATATATATTGGTGCAACTATTCTGCTTCCAAAAAATTATACAAAAGATACGAATACTTATTATCCTGTTGATTATGATCAAGGACATTTTCATACAAGTGCTCCGCACGGGTTTACAAGTTCTCCAAACAAAAAGGATATGGATGGTTACGAGTTATACAATAAGTGGATCTCTGATAACTTTCCACGTATGATCTGTGTTACTTTTCAACATCCCACTCCTTATTATGATGACTCCTATGCTGTTAACTCTGCAAATAATGGTCCATACGGAGATGCTATTATGAAGGAATTAATACCATATATCGAAAATCAATTTCGTATTATTAAAAAACCTTATGCTCGTATTTTGTCTGGAGGTTCTACTGGTGGTTGGGAAGCTCTAGCTCTTCAGTTATATCATCCGGATTTTTTTGGAGGTGTATGGGTGTTTTATCCAGACCCGATAGATTTTCACTTTTATGGATTATTAGATATATATAATGATGATAATGCTTTTACAATTTCCAAAGGTGATTGGAGAAAAATTGAGAGACCGATGAACCGCGATAAATTTGGTCAACCGCTTAATACTTTGAAGGAGATGAGCCACTTTGAACAAGTGTTAGGTACAAGAGATCGTTCTGGCGGTCAACTTGCAATATGGGAGGCGACATTTTGTCCGGTAGATAATGACGGTTATCCGAAACATTTATGGGATCCGATGACGGGGGAAATTGACCATACAGTTTCTGACTATATGAGAAATCATAACTACGATCTTTTATATTATTTAAAAACAAATTGGGATAAACTCGGTCCAAAATTAGTTGATAAATTACACTTCTATTGTGGAGATATGGATGGTTATTATCTTAATCTTGGTGTCTATACAATGGAAAAATTTCTTGAAGAGACAAAAAACCCTTATTACAACGGGTCATTTGAATATGGAAGACCTCTTCAGGGGCACGGTTGGAATCCACTATCAACATCTCAAATGATTGAAATAATGGATAAGTATATTAAAGTTCATAATCCAAAAAATGAAAATTAAAATGGTACCATGTGATGGTTGGACAACTATTCTAAGTCCAAAGGAAAAATAATCTTGAAACTTAAGTCACTCATATTTTTATACATTTTATCTTTGCTTTTTTTTTCTTGCAGTGAAGATAGTATAAATATTAAGGTTATTAATCCAACTTGTGAAAACAGAATTGACCCGTTGGGAGTAGATATTCTGCATCCGCACCTTGGTTGGGAATTAATATCAACATTCAGGAATAAAAAACAATCCGCATATCAAATACTTGTCTCTGATTCCAAAGAAACGTTAGCTGACAGTATGAGGAATTTATGGGATACCAAAAAAGTAATTTCAAATCAATCAATTCAAATTGAGTATAAAGGAAAACAACTTTCGAGCGGAATGACTTGTTATTGGAAGGTGAGAGTGTGGGATGAAGCTGATAATGTTTCCGATTGGAGTGAAGTCGCTAGTTGGGAAATGGGACTTCTGGAAGAAAAAGATTGGAAAGCCAAATGGATAAATGATGGCAAATCTGAACCCCAGAACTTAAAAGAATATTATGAAAATGATCCGGCTCCTCTTTTTCGGTATGAATTTAAAACTGATAAGGAAATTAAGCAAGCCAGATTGTATATAACTGGGTTAGGTTATTACGAAGCATCAATAAATGGTGAAAGAGTTGGCGATCATGTCTTAGACCCCGGTTGGACAAATTACAGTAAGCGTGTTTTATATAGTACTTACGATGTAACCGATCTGATTCAAGAAGGTGGGAACTGTATTGGAGTTGAATTGGGTAACGGCTGGTTTAATCCTCTGCCGATGACAATGTGGGGTAAGTTTAATTTGCGTGATGCACTTCCACATGGGCGACCTAAATTTATTGCTCAGCTTAGGATTGATTATACTGATGGCACTTCGCAAATAATTGTTTCGAATGAAGAATGGAAAACGCATGGGGGACCGATACTTCGTAATAACATTTATCTTGGTGAAGTCTATGACGCACGTAAAGAGATTAATGACTGGGATAAATTCGGGTTTGATGATAGTGGATGGACGAAAGCTAAATTTGCTGATGTAAAACTCGGAAAACTACAATCACAAAACCAGCCTCCGATAAAAATTACTGGTAAGTTAAAACCGATAAAATTAACCGAACCAAAACCAAATGTTTATATATTTGATATGGGACAAAATTATGCGGGCTGGGTTAAGTTAAAAGTCAAAGCTCCGGCTGGTGCCAAGGTAAGACTCAGATACGGAGAATTGCTCAATAAAGATGGTATACTCAACGTAATGACCAGTGTTGCCGGTCAAATAAAAGGAAGGAAAGGAGACGGAAGTTTAATCGGAGGTCCGTTTGCTCCGGATACGGCATGGCAGAGTGATACCTATATAACAAAGGGCAAAGGTGTTGAGTTCTACACTCCAAAATTTACATGGCATGCATTCCGTTATGTGGAAGTTACTGGTTATCCTGGTAAACCACCGATTGATGCAATCGAGGGGTTACGTTTGAGCAGCGCACTTACCAAGACCGGCTCGTTTGAGTGTTCTAATGAATTGTTCAATAAAATCCAGAAAATGACAGAATGGACATTTCTCAGTAATGTATTCAGCGTTCAGTCCGACTGTCCGCACCGTGAACGTTTTGGTTACGGGGGTGATCTTGCAGTTACTACTGATGCTTTTATTTATAATTTCGATATGTCCAACTTTTATACAAAAGTAGTGAGAGATTTTCAAGATGCTGCTTTACCGGATGGACGACTAACTGACACGGCACCATACGTCGGCATTGACTTTTGCGGTATCGGCTGGGCGTTTGCTCATCCGTTAACACTTTTAGAACTGTATCAATATTATGGTAATGTTTCGCTTATTAAGGAACAATACGAAACGGCTCGGAGATGGTTTGAAGGAGTAATCTCAAAAGATGAACTTATTGTTACTTATGGGCTAAGCGATCATGAAAGTTTAGCACCAATACCAACATCTGAAATGGTAACTCCCCTTTATTATCAAAGCGCTGTGATCATGTCAAAATTAGCAGAAATAATTAATAGGACTGATGATGTGGAAAGATATAAAAAACTTTCAGAGCAAATTAAAAAAGCATATCTTAAAAATTTCCATGATGAAGGAACAGGGAAATTTGCTCCTTATACACAAGGCAGTCAGTCGTTCGCCATATATACCGGTTTAGTTCCAAAAGATGAAATAAAATACGCGGTTGATGAGTTAGTTAATAATGTTAAAAAACATAATGACCATTTGACTACCGGAATTTTCGGGACGAAATATTCTTTGGATGTCCTTTCGGAATACGGTCATGCAGAAACTGCCGCACAAATGGTAAATCAAAAAAGTTTCCCAGGATGGGGCTTTATGCTTGAGGATGGAGCGACAACTCTTTGGGAGCACTGGGAGTTCAGCGATAATACGTACTCGCATAATCATCCGATGTTTGGCTCTGTAAGCGAATGGTTTTACAAGTGGGTCGCCGGTATTCAAGCTGATTCATCAGCCATCGGATTTGACAAAATAGTAATTCGTCCGCAGATAATATCAGAAGTCAATTGGGCGAAAGCGCATTATAATTCGATACATGGAAAGATTGTTAGTGAATGGGAGCTAGATGGAGAGACGCTTCGATTAAATGTGGAAATTCCTGTAAATACAACTGCTACAATTTATTTACCCTCTAATGATAGTACTAAAATAAAAGAAGGCGGAATTGATATCACAAAAGTTCCAAACATAAAGTTTTCAAACACGGCTAACGGATGCGCTATATATTCGATTGGATCAGGTAGTTATTCTTTTGAGTCACAAATAAAATCGAGGTCAAAATGAAGATAACAATTAAAAAGTTTCTAATTTTATTCCTCCTAGTTTTCATTGTATCAAGTTGTACACGTTCTGAAAAGATAAACTCCGATCTTAAACTATGGTATAATCAGCCTGCAGAAAAATGGACGGAAGCTTTACCAATTGGCAATGGGCGTTTGGGGGCGATGGTTTTTGGCGGTGTTTCAAAAGAGAGAATTCAACTGAACGAGGAAAGTTTATGGACTGGAACGAAGATAAACAATAATAATCCTAATGCATCAAAACATCTAAAGGAAATTCAGCAGCTTTTGTTGAAAGGAAAAAACAGTAAAGCCCGAAAGTTAGCTGATAAATACTTGCTTGGAACTCCACCTCGTATCCGTTCCTATCAAACCTTGGGTGATTTGAATTTCACTTTTAATTATGAGCAGGATTCAGTTACAAACTATCGAAGAGAATTAGA
>QILJ01000558.1 GCA_003233295.1 Ignavibacteria bacterium
GAAAAAGCTGAGTATTGGGCATTGATTTGGGGAACTTTTGTTATGGGGGCTACCGGTTTCATCCTCTGGTTCCCGACTACAGTTGGCAATTGGGCTCCGATATGGTTGATCAAGGTATCTGAGATAATACATTTTTACGAGGCAATTTTAGCTTCGTTGGCAATTCTTGTATGGCATTGGTTCTTTGTAATTTATCATCCTAAAGAATATCCTATGAGCTTTACGTGGATTGATGGTCAAATGTCTATGGAAAAATACAGACATCACCATGAAAACTCTTTCAGAAGGATATTATTAGAATGGCATGACTATCACACGAATAAAAAGGATAAAAACAAATTAGGAAATTATACCAAATTAATCATGTCAACATTGGAGAAAAATGGATTCGACCCCGAAGAAGTTCTACAGAATGAATTGAACAATGATCCGGAACTGAGAGTATGGTTTGAAAACGAAATTTCGAAAGGAAAAGATTAATATGGGTTTAATTTTATTATAAACTAAATATAGAGGTGTCTTATATGTATGCAAGAGTAACTACACTTCATCTGAATATATCTAAACGTCAGGAAGCGATTGACATTTATAAAAACAGTGTTATTCCTGAGGCGAAACAGCAGAAGGGCTTTAAGGGAGCTACATTTTTTGTGAATAAGAATTCCGGTAAGTTTGTTTCAATCACAATTTGGGAAGATATGGATGCAGCAGTTGCAAACCAGAAAAGCGGTTATTTCCAGAAACAAGTCGATAAATTTTCGCATCTACAAGTTGTTGTACCGGAATTTGAAGGGTTCGATGTACCTGTAATTGATTATGGTAATTGAGGATAAAATTCTTTAAATGCTTTTTGTTTTTTCAGAGAACGCTATAGTATTGATTGTCAAATTTGTGTTTTTTTGTTAAGATATTTTATAACAAACTACATTTTTGATAAACAAACGTGAAATGTCAAACGTCAAAATAGAAGCATGAAATATTGAAGTTATTTTTTCACATTTCACGTTTGCCTTTTCACTTGCACTTGCGGCTTTGTCGCAATATGTACTACCTAGGAAAATGTCATTCAGGCAGTTAGCGGATTACGATGGAATTTTACGAAAGATTTCTGATAAAACCATTTCGGAGTGACAGTTGCTAGCAAGTTATACAAAAATTTCTCGGAATAAATAAAGATGTTATCATAAGCAAAATCCATCAAATTATTCTTACTTTCCATCTCAAATATTTTTATCTTCGATCATGTCAAATAATTTTTCTCAGGATAAATCAGTAAATTCCTTCATAAACCCGGTCGATCGTATAACTGCCATGTGGGCGTTCAGTGAAGCAGCTTTTGGAGGAATTCTTCATGCACTTAAAATTCCGTTCACAGGCTTATTTGTCGGTGGAGCTGCGGTAATATTTATAAGTTTGATCGCTCTCTACTCCAACAAAAGCACTACAATACTTAGGTCAACTCTGCTTGTGGTCTTGATAAAATTTATTATTTCTCCTTACACACCGATCAATGCATATTTTTCTGTATTTGCAGAGGCGATCTTAGGAGTGATTTTATTTGTGGTCATCAAGCATTATTCATTTGCCGCCCTTCTATTGGGTGTTGGATCTTTACTATTCTCTGCTTTTCAAAAAATATTTGTTATCACTATTCTCTTCGGTTATACGATCTGGCAATCGATAGATATTTTCAGCAATTATGTTATTAATATTTTTATTTCAACAGAAAATGTATCAATAGCATTCAGTTATTTTTTGATCGGATTATATATATTTATTCATCTTACCGGCGGAATAATTGCGGGTATTACTGCTGGAAGAATTCCCAAGTGGATAAACGATTTTTCCGGTGAAATTGAATATGATAAAATTATACCCACAGATGAAATAAAGAAGAAAGAGGGAAAAAGGAAGCGGAAACCCTGGTTTCAAAAAAAATCGGGAATATTTTTAATTGTTATGGCTATTATTCTGGTTGCTTTGTCATACTTAGGTAATGGATCCGAAACCAATTTACCTTTGAACATCTTAATAATGTTCATTCGGTCAATTATTATAACTTTATTATGGTTTGTATTTATTTCTCCTATTGCAACCAAATTTCTTCAGAAGTTTTTAAATAATAAGAAATCAACATACTCCGGTGACGTAGAAAATATTTTGAATCTACTTCCCGAAATGAAAGCGATAGTAAAATACAGTTGGGAAAAATCTAATATTAAAAATGGATTGAGCAGACTGAAACTTTTTACAAGTTATCTCTTTGTAATTATATTAGGAAAAGGTTAGTCAATAATTTCTGTCAGAGACTCAAATTTGTTTGTAAAGTCTTCTATTCTATTTTATAAAATATTTTCAAAAGTTTCTGATTTTATTTTTAGTTTCTACTGCCAATAATTTATTATTATTATGAACCACAAAACAATCCTTAAAAACACATTCGGTTTCGATGAATTCCGACCGCTGCAAGAAGATATTATTAATTGCATTCTTAATAAAAAGGACTCACTTGTAATAATGCCGACAGGTGGAGGAAAATCTCTTTGTTATCAGATACCTGCGCTAATTTTTAATGGATTAACTATTGTTATTTCTCCCTTAATTTCTTTGATGAAAGATCAAGTTCAGCAACTTACTGAGGTTGGTATCAATGCAGTTTTTCTAAACAGTTCTCTTTCACCAGAAGATTACAAAATTAACGAAGAGTTAATAAGAAACAACAAAGCAAAGTTATTATACGTCGCACCGGAAACTCTTACTATGGAGAAAACCCTTAACTTGCTGTCTTCGGTAAAGGTTGATTGTATAACAGTGGATGAAGCTCATTGTATCTCAGAATGGGGACATGACTTCCGCCCGGAGTATCGGCAGATTGCAGACATTAGCTTAAAATTCAAAGATGCTGTTATTGCTGCATTTACTGCAACGGCAACTCCTCAAGTTCAAGATGATATTATTAAAAATCTAAGGCTCAAAAATTCTAAAAAGTTTGTCGCAAGTTTTAATAGGAAAAATTTATACTTACAAATTATACCCAAACACGATCCCTTAACTCAAACGGTAGAACTCTTAGATAAATACCCTAATCAATCTGGAATTATTTATTGTTTTTCGCGAAGACAAGTTGATGAACTTTATGAAGAACTTCATTATAGAAAATTCTCCGTACGACCTTACCATGCCGGTTTATCGGATGCAGAGAGGAAAAAGCACCAGGAAGAATTTATTAAAGATGATGTGCAGATTATTGTTGCTACAATTGCTTTCGGGATGGGGATCAACAAACCCAATGTCAGGTTCGTAATTCATCACGATCTGCCAAAGAATATTGAATCATATTACCAGGAGATCGGTAGAGCTGGCAGAGATGGTTTAAGAGCACACTGTTTACTACTTTTCGGTTACGGTGACATTAGCAAAATAAATTATTTTATTGATCAAAAGGAAGAGAAGGAAAGACGAATTGCAAAAATACATCTTGATGCACTAATCCGATATGCGGAAACTTATAATTGCCGGCGAATTCCATTATTGAATTATTTCGGTGAAAGGTATGATCAAGAAAAATGCGGGATGTGCGACAACTGTGAGAAAGAAGAAAAGGATCTTGTAGATGTGACAACAGAGGCACAAAAATTTCTTTCATGCATAAAACGAACCGGCGAAATTTTTGGCGCTATGCATATTGTTGATGTGCTGCGTGGCTCAAAGGCTCAAAAAGTGATAAATAAAAATCACCATCTGCTCTCAACTTTCGGAATTGGTAAGGATCTTACAAAAGAACAGTGGTTAAACTTATCACGTCAATTTTTACAGTGCAGTATAATTATCAAAGATTTTGAATATGGTAGCCTAAAGATTACTGGTCTTGGTCTTGATGTATTAAAAGGAGAATTAAAAGTAAAAGGAAAGTTGATTGATGAGACACTCCAATATAAAAAACAACCTGAGACCACTTTACAATATGATCAAAAATTATTCGAATCGTTACGAATACTAAGAAAAAGACTTGCAGATAAATCTAACATTCCTCCATACGTGATCTTCCCGGATAAAACTTTAATTGAAATGGCGACATACTTTCCACAAACTGAAAATGCTTTAACAAGAATTCACGGAGTGGGTGAACAAAAATTGAAAAGATATGGAAATATCTTCCTTAAAGAAATTATTAAGTATTGTAAAATTCATAACATAGCCGAAAAATTAACCGGCAAGTCCAGAATTATAAAAAGATCCTCACTAAAAAGTAAACGATTTATTGAGGTTGGTGAAGCATACAAACAATGCAAAAATTTTGATGAACTAGTAAATAAGTTTAACGTGAAGCAAAACACAGTTATCAGCCATTTGGCTACCTATGTAAGAGAAGGTAATAAAATCAACCCGGATATGCTGGTTAAGCTGATTGACACAAATGAAAGGAAACAACAGGAAGTCTTTAAAGCATTTGAAAAATTAGGTGCGGATTCTCTTAGACCAATTTTTGATGAATTAGAAGAAACCGTTACTTATGATGATCTGCACATTCTAAGGATTTGTTATTTAACTCAAAACTATGACTGATTCCTATTGCGATAAATAGCATGTGAATCGTAAGTCTAATAGTTAAATCTCTATTTTACCTTCACGACTTTCGATTTACGAAAAAGAAACGGGATTCATTCCTTCAAAATCTTATCAAACCTGCTCAGATGCTTTTTATCGGAGAAAAATAACTTGTCCTACTTCTGCGGGAAGGACTTAAGTAACAATACTGTAGTAAGATAAAAAAAAGAGCGTCCGAAGACGCTCTATCATTAAGAATTTTGAAAATCGAACTAGAATTTCCATCCAAGCCCAATACTGAAAGCAAATACATTCATTTGATGCTTGCCTGGCATAGCATATTTGTCAGGATTCGCTGGATCAAAAGGAATATCCCTTTCCGCACCAATTAAATATTCAAGACCGGCTTCAACTGATAGTTTTTCTCCATAATATCCAAAACCACCAGTAACAACATTGTTGCTTGATGATGGGAAAAGAATGTTTAATGTTTCATCCGGAGCTGGTGCTGGATCATTATAATAGCCCAATCTTAAAGCGATTGATTTTGAAACCATATATTCAGCGCCGACACGTATTTGAACTGCATCTTTCCATTTTAATTCAAATTCATTCTGTCCAGATCCTTCCATAACTGCTTTCCAATATGGATCATCATACTCGGCAACTAATTTATCAAGAGTTGACCACTGGCTATATTGTGCATCTAAAGCCAAAGTTAAACGATCAGACGGTCTGTATGCAACACCGCCGCCAATCCACATCGGCCAGGTAACATCACGTGAAAAAGAGCTTGTTTCAGGACCAGGTGCCATAGTAGGAGGATTATTCGGAATGTTCGGGAACATCGTATTTGTAGCATCACCGCTCATAGCTACTTTTGTACTTGTTCTGAATGAAACACCGGCTGAAAATGCTTTGGAGAAATCATACTTCAATCCAACTGTAACACCAACTCCTGTTCCGGATGATGTTTCACTAAATTGGAAAACTCCCAACTGGCTTGCTGCCGGCTGTTTCATATCGAACAGTCCGTAATAAATATTCACTGCAACACCGGCAGAAAACTTATCCGTTATTTGATAAGCAACAGAAGGTGAAATTGAGATCACACCAATTTGCGACATTAACTCTTTTCCAGCCGCTCCTGGACCATATAGATCTTCCGGATTCCATTCAGCACCTAAACCTGCCGGCACATAAATACCTAATCCAAATGCCCATTTTAAAATTTGCGAAAAGCCCCGGAGCAGTGTAAATTTTACTATTGGTAGATGCATCAATCACATTGCTAGGATTCATGTCGTTTTTATAAGTTGCCGCCGGCATAATACCAGTAAAGTAAATATCGATACTTGATTCAACGTTAGTCAAACCTGCCGGGTTCCAATAGATAGCTGAACCCACCCATACCTAGTGCACGAGTACCAACACTATTTAAACTCAATCCATTAGCTAAAGCACTTGAGCTAACTGCAAAGATCAAAAATAGTGAAATTAATGTTGTACGAACTTTTTTCATGTCTTCTCCTTTCATAATTTGTAAATAGTTAATTGAGTTAGAACTTAAATCATTTAATATTCGTATAGTTTATATTGTTAATTTAATCTTCTTCAAACTTTTTTCCAAGTAAAGATTTTTGTATTGAATCATCAAGAATTCCAGGCATACTCATGTGATCCATAAAGGCTGACATACCCGCATCCCAGAAGTACATATCCATTCTAAACATCTCTCTTGCTGTGTAAACATTAACCTTTCCATCCTCTTCAATAAAAAGAACTTCAACCGGATATGCCGCAGTATGATCAATACCGGGATACATATTAGCATCATCTTCACGAGACATTCCGGCAATATTGAAAGAAACTCCTTCGGTTCTTGGTCTGGTTATTCCGAGTAAAACCGCATTACCATCAGGCGAATTGATTTTACTTATAACTTTCCATTTTAAATCCGATTTTGGATTTGGAGTCCACCTGTATTCAATATCATCCTCAGTCGGAATGTAATCTTTCAGATTACCTGCGAATTCACTGCTTAAACTCTGTGCGGAAATATCATTTGTTTTATTTGTTGAATAAATTACCGGGAATTGATCTTCATCATTAAAGAAAGTCATTTGACCGACCATCATAAACATATCTTTTGACGACTCGGCTAAGTCCTCATCATCTCTAATCGGTTCCATTGGTATATTTACCAGTTCACCTAAATTTACCCCATGAAGAACTTTTATCAACTCTGTCTTGAATGTTTTAGACTTTTCAACTACAACTTTATACTCATCTTCTTTATCGTTTTCATAAAGATCATTAAAAACGATTCTTGTTATTGTTTCTGGATCAATGATATTTACATTTACACCATTTTGATCTTCATAAATCCCGACACGCAAAAATCCGGCAATAAGATATTTATTTCCTTTACTCGTGATCATCTTAGTAAAATCATCAGAAGTAAAAACGATCAGCTTCGCTTTGAAGCCGCAATGCTCAGATTTCTCTTCTCTAACATAATCGGGAGTAGTAACATCGGAGTTGTAAAGTATTGTAAATCCATTTTCGATCAGCGTTTTTGCAACTGCGCCTTGAACGACAGAGATATCTTCAGATATTTTTTCATGCGTTTTAAGATAAATACCATGATCTGAAGCATAAAGAGTTGCACCAAACAGAATTACTACAAAAAATAAAATGCAATAATACTTTTCATAATTAAGATTCCTTGTCTTAGTTTTATGATATTTTAAGTTCTTGTTATCTGATTATATAATAAAAAGAACTTAATTCCCCCCAAAGAAATAAACTATTAAGTAAATATTATTTCAGCGCCGGCTGACTTTTCGTAGAATTCACCGACAGTAATTATTTCATCCATTTCCGGACAGAAATCATCTTTAGATAGATGGAACATATCAACTGTTGCTTTACAAGCAAAAA
>QILJ01000154.1 GCA_003233295.1 Ignavibacteria bacterium
CATTCATTTTTCGAATCGGAAAAATAACAACTTTTACAATGAGAAGTTTTTGTTTTAAAAATACCGTTTCTCATCGAGTAAACAATCTGCTCTAACTCTTCTTCAAATTTCTTCAACTGATCAGGATAAACTTTAAAGTTCGGAACTTTTCCCGGATCTTCAATAAAAATTAAACTGCATGTAACCTGCTTAACATTCTTCAATAACTTGCTAATGAGAAGTGCATAAAACTTTAGTTGCGGTTTATAGTTCTCTAATTTTTCTTCTGCTGTAAATTTTTGGAGGCTATCGGTCTTGTAATCAAATATCAGGATGCTTTCGCCGTCAAAGATCACTTTATCCAAAATACCGTAGATGAAATAGTTATTTAACTTTGTGTAAATTTCAAATTCATTACGAAAGTTTTTATACCCTTTTATTTTGTTGTATATCTCCGAAGAATAATAGTTCTTCACAGATTCATAAATAGAATTTATTGTTTCGTTGCTCTCATCAGAATTTGGTTTCTCATTGAATGATCTCATCAGATCATAAGTTCTATCCTTTATCAAATCTAAAGGAGTATCTTCCTCAAGCAGTTTATGAACAATACTTCCTTTAATATTTGCGGAAAGTTCGTCGGAATCCTCTTTTGAATAATCGATAAAAGAATTATCGATGCTCATTTTTGAATGTAATGCGGAGTATCCCAATTCGTAGATCAAGTAGTACTTGAACGACGGACATTGATTGAACACAGCAATTTTCGTAGCAGAAATAATTTCATTTTTTGTTAGATCAGGAATAGTTTGCGTGGAGACCACCAAATCGCTTCGCTCACGAGTTTCTTCGTTAACTTCTTTTATCTGCGGGGTATCAATTTGATTTATCACAGGAATTGAAATCGAAATATCCCTCTTGCTTCTTATGAACTCTTCATTCTCTTCCAGCATGAAGTTAACACTTCCTTCAATATTGAATATACCACTGAAGTCATCTATTGATAAGCCTTCTTTCAACAAATGCAAAAAAGAACCTTTCGACGGATTCAGTATACCGTCTTTATTCCTTTTGATGCTCGCCGTAATGAACAAGGAACTCTCCGCTCTTGTTACGCCAACATATAGCAGTCTTTTTAATTCCGCAATTGATTTTTTATGAGTGATATAATTGTATATGCAGACTATCGGTGCTGAGTGATATTGAGAAAAGTAATCATTGTTGATCGGAGTTCTTGTTAATATCCCAAATCTTTTATCGATACTGATCCCTTTTGATTTTACCTTATCATCTATCCCTACACCGTTTGCATCTATTAAAAAGACAACCGGAAATTCCAACCCTTTTGTCATTAGCTTTACAGCATTATCAGTTGACAGTAACGCAGCTTGGCTTTCATCCTCAGTTGAGTTGATCGCATCTTCCAGATAATTCACAAAATCAAAAAGAGTTCTTAATCCTTGTCCGCTAAAATCATTTGCCGCTGTTATCAACTTTTCAATATTCGATATATACTGCAAACTGTTGTTCTTGGAAGAAAGAATAGCCCAATAGCCGGTATCCATAAGTATCTCACGGATCAGCATAGATATCTGCATTGTCCTGGCAAGTTGAAGATGCTTATTTAATTGTTCATATACCTTTCTTAGTACTTGCTTTTTCTTTGAAAGGATGTTTAACCTTTCGAAGTAGCTCTTTTCATCTTCCAAGGATAATTCGAATAGTTCAGTATCGGGAAGCGTATAAAAAGGTGACCGTAAAACACCGATCAAAGCCGCATCATTATTAGGATTAGCTAAGAATGACAAGTAATTGAAAACGTCATAGACCTCCTGCCTTTGAAAAAATCCTTTCCCTCCATATATCAGGTAGGGGATTTTATATGTAATTAATGCTTTTTCAACTTCAGTAAATGATTTCCTCTTTCTTGAGAGAATTGCAATATCCCTCAGTTCAACTTCACTCTTTTGAGTTAACTCTATAATCTTCTTTGCGATCAGTTCGCTTTCACTATCGCTAATATCATTCTTTTCCGAAATTAGAAATCCAATCTCAGATTTATTCGAAGAACTCTTTGCACAAATTAACTCGTTGTATTTTACTTCATTATAAGTGAGATCCGGATTAGCAAATAATCTTGAGAAAAGTCTATTTGTAAAAAGTGTCAGTTCCGGTGACAGTCTGAAACTGTGGGGTAATTCAAGTAAGCTCTTATCATCTGAAGCTTTCCTGATATCGTCTTGTGTCTTTTGAAATATTTCGAGATCTGCCCCCCTGAACATGTAGATGCTTTGCTTCTCGTCTCCCACTATAAAAAGATTGCCACGTTTTAGATAATCCAAAATAGGGATGAATATATTATACTGAGTTTCGTTTGTATCCTGGTATTCATCAATCATAAAGTATTGATAGCGCCGAGATAGATAATCAATTACATCTTTCTGCTTAAGCAGGTCTTGCGTAATAAGCAGAAGGTCTTCAAAGTCCAAGTACCTTAACTGTTGTTTTTTATCTTCGTACCTGCGTAATGCTTCGCTCCAAAGGTTCATTATTGATAGCCCAACTTTTGCAAGTTGCTTTTCAGAATCTTTATACTCTTCATCAAAATCAAAAACTTTGAACTCCTCAGCAAAACTTTCAATTGTTTCCACTACAGAGTTGTACTCTTCTCTCTGATTTTTATTAAGATAACCTCTGGTTCTTATTTTTCCATTAGTCAGCATCATTGCAAACAGATGATTGAGCTTTAAGATTTTCCGAAATGGATCATCTTCAATTTTAATTTCAAAGTACTGCTTAATCTCTTCTGCTAAGTCAGTATTCTTTGCAGTTTGTAGTACTATATTATTTACCTGCACTATCTGATCAAAAATAGAAATAATCTCATCACCAAATATCTTATGAAAAAATTCTAAAAATGTCTGGTTGAAATAAGCTGATATTTTATCTTCGCCTTTTCTATAAATTTCATTATATAGTTTTTTAACGATGCTTCTTCTGGCAATCAAGGACTTCAAATGTTTACTGACAATAACGCGCGAACCGAATAGACGAATCATATTTTTTAAATCATCAAACAACTCGCCTTCGGTTTTAATTAACTCGCTTATCAATTCTTCAATTATAGTGCTTATTAACTCATCGGAAAGCCTGTTATCAATAGGAGAGAAATTTGCATCAATCCCTGCTTCGGGAGAAAATTCTTTCAATAGATCCGTAGAGAAAGAATGGATTGTAGATATCTTTGCCGAAACTAATTGCCGTCTAATTTTTTCTAACTTTCTGACAACTTTATCATCTCCTTCTTCCTTGATGCGGCTTTCCAATTCATCCGCAATTTTTTTATATAATTCCGCAGCTGCTTTTTCAGTGAAAGTTATTGCAACAACATTATCGAGTGTAATATCTTTTTCCAAAAGTATTGCAAGAAATCTGCGTGCAAGAACGAATGTTTTACCCGAACCGGCATTTGCTGTAAGGGAAATGTGCTTCTCAAAGTTCAGTGCATCTAATTGATATGGAGTTAAAGTTGACATGTTAACTTTGTGTAATCCTAATTATAATTTCTGTTCCTTTTGGTGAAGTTTCACTTATAAATATTGTACCGTTCGTAATATCAAGGAATCGTTTTGCAAGTGCAAGACCAAGCCCCATTCCTTCTTTTTTGGTAGTATAATTTTCATCAAATATTTTTGTTTTTATTTCTTCCGGTATTCCTTTACCGTCATCCTTAACCTGAATTTCAACAGCATCATTCATGCGTGTTAGGCTTATCCAAACATGCTCTGCTTCCGCTTGAATCGAGTTTCGTATAAGGTTGATCATCATTCGCTGGAACTGTTCTCTGTCACTTTTCACTATAACTTTTTCCAGATCCGTAATTATACTTACCTTACAATCTTCCTCAATAAAGAGATCCACAGTTTCTTTCAATATTCCAACCAGTTCTATGTCGAGTAGTTTTATTGTAGGCATCTTTGCAAAACTGGAAAATTCTGACGCTATGTTTGTTAAATTATCAATTTGAGTAATTACGGTTGATGTAACTTTATTAAATATTTCATCAAATTTATCTGATTTATCTTTATACGCCGAGATAAGGTGCTGCACTGCTAATTTCATTGGGGTTAACGGATTTTTTATTTCATGGGCAACTTGCTTTGCCATTTCTTTCCAAGCGGATTCGCGCTCAACTTCTGCCAATTCAACTTGATTTCTCTTCAACTCACGAACCATCCTGTTGAAGCCATCAATCAATTCTTTAATTTCTCCTCTGCCGAAACTCTGCAATTGGATATCCATATCACCGCGTCCAACTGACTTTGTTGCTTTAGTTAGTTTTTCAATTGGTGATGAAATTTGATTTGCCAATAGTGTGCTGAATAGGATTATCATAATGATTGCAAGTGAATAAGTTCCAAACAAAAATACGTTTAACTCAGTTCCCGTCATCGGTAGTTGGATTCTGTTGAAAGCATCACTCACTTTTATCACATACGTTTTATCTCCGAGCAGGGTCTTATAATAGAATGAATTAAAGGTATATTTCTCGATTGACTCTTGAACTACATACTCCTAAGCAGTCCAATTTTATAATAAATCCCTTCGGAGCTATAGAGCAGATTTATATTTTCATAAATTGCGAAATGAACTCCGAGATCATTTACAGCTTTTTCAAAAATAGCAGTTTCAGTTAAAGTGGAATTATTAAAATAGTTACCCAGAAACTGGCTGACATTATCAGCTCTTTTGCCTAGTTTATAATATACAGCAGCGCTGTTCTTCTCTTCAGTAATTTCTTTAAAATAGGTTGCTAACAGGATTAATGGCAATATTGATACAACCAATAACGTAAGTAATATTTTCGTTTTAAAACTTATTTTGAATTCACTTTTCTTTGGGAAATTCTTTAATGTGATCATCAATAAAATAAGCACTATCATCAAACTGTGAATGAACAGAACCTTAAAGAAATCATAAAGGTTCCATGCAACATCCTTATTACGCAATCCCACGGCAATGATCTCTTCAACATCTTTATGTTTACGGCGGTTTAAGTAAAAAGTATGACCTTCACGGTTTATTCTGATGTTCACCCAAGCTTCATTACTCTGATTAAATTTTGTATTGAGCAGTTTTTCCATTTCGGGTTCCGATATTAATGCATCGGTATAATAGTTGATCAGTTCCCCATTTCTAAATTCAAATATTTTCAGCAGATCACGATTGACCGAAATTTTAGAGATAGGACTTGAAGAACTGAGGAACTTTTCATTCTCATCAAAGCCGAAACCGTAAACATCATACAGCAGCGAAACCTCAATGTAGCCGAGTAATTTCTGTCCAAGTTTAATTGGTGTGATGGCTCGTATAACTTGGTTTTCAGTTCCTTCAATATTCTGATAGACTTTTTGAACTCCTTCCAAATCTGATTTATTATCATTCCAATCCCAGATAAAAGGTTCGTCGAATTCATAATTAAAACTGCCGAGTAATGTTTTATCAGGAGCGATGATATTGATTATAGAACTTTTAGAATCTCTGGAGAGACTACTGTTGCTCCAAATCACAAATGCTTCAGAATTATAGTTTGTATTTTTATCCAAGAATTTTTGTTTTATCGAGTTATCTTTCATTACACTGTGAACAATATCATCCGCATAATATTCAAGCAGACTAATACTTGAACGGGACATTTCTGCTGCAATGGTTTTCAGCGATCTTTTTTCGAGATCGGAATTAAAATAACTTAACAATGATATCGACAAAAATGACCCTGAAAAAAGCACAGCTAGAAGAATTGAATATTTACTTGTTTTTGTAAACGCTATGTAATATGAAATGATCGTGGCAATCAAAACAGATAAGGTCCTTATGAACCAACTCGTTTGTGGATTCGGTTGTATAAGATCAAAGATTACACCGACTATTTCCAGAATAATTATTGATATTAAGAATTTCTTGATCTTATCTTTTGTAAATGTTTGGTCTAAAGTTTTCAATAGAAGAAGTACGAATATAATTGCCAATAATACAAAGCCAGTCCCAATCAGCAGCACATTAAAATACATGAACGTGGTTGGCAAATCTGAAAAAAGCATGGTGTTTTTAAAATAGAGTATAGTGGAATCGAATACAACGCTTTTTATTGTTGCCCCAAAAATTCTTAATATGGAAAAGAACAGCCCGCTTAAAATCAGGATCTGTGCAATACCGATAAAAGTATTATTTTGTTTTTTACTCGTTTCAACTCCCATTGAAGCAACTGACTTATAAATTATTATCAGAATAATGATCAATGAAATAACTGTCAGGAATAGTTCAATCGGAGATTTTACAATGCCGTATCCATAAGTGGAAGAAAAGTAAATTGGATTACTTAATACTGTAATATTAAGTTTACTAGGAATATCAAGAAGAAAAATTACTACTCTAAACAGAATTACATAAAATGATATTAAAATAATTTGAATTGATTTATATTTAATTTGTGATATGAACGGGAATAGCCAAAGCCCTAAGAAAATAAATGCTAAAAAAGTAAAGAAAGATTGAAACACAAACACACTGCTTTCAAAATTTTCAATGCTTTCATTTACATTTATCTTTTCGATTACAGCATAACCAATTTTATTTCCCTGCTTGTTGGTAATATCGAATGTAAATTTTGGTGGTATTTGTTCAGGGAATAATCCTTTTTTTCGATAAACAATTTTCAGATCAGCATTGTATTGATCGCTTAACTTTTTAGAAAGACTCAGCGGTTCAAAGTATTCGTTCCTTAATTTATAATGCTTCTCAAGCGGAATTGATAAAAATATCGAACAATTTTTTCGAAGACTGAAAAGAGCGAGATAAGACTTGAGCGATGTATTATAAAAAAAACTTTCTTCATTATTTTTACTATTTAGAACGGTTCTGAGCTGACTATCAGTAATAGAATGATCATTATTCCAGACAATCAAATGCCCTGTACTATCATATATTCCAACACCAATGTCAGTGAATTCTTCTTTAGTTACAAAGTCGAATAATTTTTCTTTTTCATTTTTATCTGATAACTTAGTTGACTCTATAACTTTTATGATCTTTTTTAATTTACTGAATAGCTTTGATTCTGTTTTTGTAATCAGTGATTGAGTTTCTACTTGTAGAGATGAAATCTTTTCTTCAAACTCTTTATCCTTATTTGTTTTCAAGGAGTTTGATACGATTGGTGAAAGTATTCCTGCAATTACTATTATTAAAATAGAACCGATGAAAAAGTAAAGATATTTTTTTTGATTTTTAATCCGGTTAATCATGAACTAAAATTAGTTTATAGTAATTTGAGAGATCTTCCAAACCGTGCCGTTCTTTTTAAGAGAAACAAATACTTGGGAAGTACTGCGCATTCCATTCAAAGAATACGTAAACTGCCCTACGGCAAATGGTTGATCTTCCGAATCACTGATTCTAATGAACTTAAATCTGATAGGTTTATAGTTTGATAAAAATTCTTTTAAAACATAATACGATTGATTCTGGCTGAAATATGACGATACGCCGTTTTCTAGACTGATGTATGTCTCGGTATCAAAGAAAAGTGAAAATTCCTTTACAGCGCCGCTGTTCATTCCATTTTCAAACTTCAAGAATATTTTAGAAATTTCATTTTGTTCAGAATTAGAATTATTTCCAGCATTGGAAATTTCATTTATTCCAATGACATTAAACAGAATTACTGTTAGTAATATTATAAAATTATTTTTGTTCATTTTAATAGGAATTATTGCACTTAAAATAAATAAAAGAGAATAAAAAACATAGCTTTAGAAAGGTAATTCGATAAAGAATAAAGATGATTTTAGAATAACTGATTATTCGTTCTTATTTAACAACTTTATCCGGAAGTTTAATCCTACTTTCACCATTACGATTTATTTTCAGTTCAATATTTCCTTCCGCAGTTTGATAAGCCCAATCGAATGTTAAGCGATCGTAGTCAATATTCTGAATTCTAATCTTAGCGAAATGATTATCCCACGTCCAGACGACATAAGTATGACCGGTATATGCTCTAACATACTTTATGTTTGCACCAGGCAATTGCTCAACCCATCCGTTCAAGGGTGCTTCAGTTATATCGTAAATATTATACGTTGGTCCCATATCTTGAATATCAGTGTCTTCCCATACATTTAAGTAAAACACTCCGTTATCATTCTCCACAAAGAAATCGGTATAATCCGAATTGTATGATGTTAATTGATACGAAGCAAAATTATATCCCGATAGATTAGGATAACTTTTGTAATCATATATTCTGTTGTCATATCCTTCAGGGCGAGGTGTATCGTAAGCAACATCATAGCTTAGTTCACTTTCATTACCGTTTACATCGTACGAAGCTACTGCATAATAAATCGTAACACCGTTCTCTGCACCGTAATCGATTAATTGAGTTTTAACGGTTGTTCCGATTAATGAATATTTACCCTCATACGAATAGCTGTAGTAAACCGCATAACCGGCAAGATCAGAAGTATATATCGGATCCCAATTTATTTCAACCATATTATCACCAGTTACCGTTCTAATGTTTGTCGGAGTTGCAGGTGGAGTATTATCATAGAAAATATTGACATTATTATCACAGCCAATCAGCAAAGTTGATAACAATCCAACAAATAATAATTTTCCCCATTTCATTTTTTCCTCTCTTACATTTATTATTCATTTTGCAAGTTGAGTGCCAAAATTTTCGTAATGGATAGAAATGATAAATAGCTTAAAAATCAAGGTTTTTGCTATTATGGTTAGGATTAGAGGGAATTTTAATTTATCCACTGTTCACTAAATTAGCCAACAGTGGAGTTAATATTTTACAAGTTAGATGTTTGTGAATTTATCGTTATAAAACATTTTAGATTTATTTATAACAGCCACAGAAGCGCCTTTTAACTTTTTCTTGTTAAAAGGAGAATTTTTTGATTTTGATTTGAATTTATTTACGTCAACTTCCCATTCCAGTTCTGGATCAATGATCGTTAAATTAGCCTTTTCGCCTTCGCTGATTTTTGGAACGGGCAATCCTAAAATTTTTCTTGGATTGATTGAAAGTTTCTGGATAATTTGCTCAAGTGTTAACTTATCAGTATGATAAAGCTCCGTTAGAGCTAATCCTAACTGGGTTTCAAGTCCGATTATTCCATTCGGCGCATAGATAAATTCCATCTCTTTTTCCTCTATTGCATGCGGAGCATGATCACTGGCAATGCAGTCGATCGTTTCATCCTGCAGACCTTCTATAACTGCGTCAACATCTTTTTGCTCTCGCAGCGGTGGATTCATTTTCAAGTTTGTATTGAATGATTTTATATTTTCATCCGATAAAGTAAAGTGATGTGGTGTAACTTCGGCAGTTACCTTAACACCGCGCTGTTTTGCTTCCCGTATTAATTCAACAGACCGCTTGGAACTAACATGAGCCACATGGAATTTCCCGCCGGTATATTCAGCTAAAAGAATACCGCGAATAACAATTATATCCTCAGCAACCGTAGGAATGGAAGGGAGTCCAAGCTGAGTTGAAATTTTGCTTTCATTCATTGCTCCGCCAGCCATAGAGATATCCTCACAATGCTCAATTATCGGAGCACCGATCATCTGTGAATATTCCAGAGCGCTTCTGAGTAGCGCAGATGTTTTTACAACATCGCCGTCATCCGAAAATGCTACAACTCCGGCATCGGCAAGTTCAAGCATCGGGGCTAGTGATTCACCTTTACGACCGTTCGTTACCGCGCCAATTGGATTAACCTAAATGCTTTTCACTTTTCTCTGCAATAAACCTCACCACTTCTGCTGTATCTATTGTTGGATTAGTATTAGGCATACATGCCACACCTGTGAATCCTCCGGCAGCAGCACTATTGCTCCCGGTAACTACAGTTTCTTCGTCCTCTCTTCCAGGCTCTCTCAAATGAACATGCATATCGTAAAGACCCGGCACACATATCTTGTCTTCAAGTTCTAATACTTTAGCTGATTGATACTTTTCAGTTTCTATTGAACCAATTTCTTTTATGATTCCGTCTTCGATTAATATATCTGATTTCTGATCTAAATTTTGTTCAGGATTTAGAACTCTAACTCCTTTAAGTAAAACTTGCATTTTATCTCCTTACGCTTCTGGTTTAGTACCGAGTAAATATAGTACTGCCATTCTAACAGCTACACCGTTTGTAACCTGATTTAAAATTATTTGGAAAGGTCCGTCCGCTACTTCCGATGACAATTCAACGCCTCTGTTTATCGGACCGGGATGCATAATTAGTACATTTGGATTATTCTTGTTTATTCTTTCGGCAGTGACTCCGAAATAATTATGATATTCCCTTACAGAGGGGATAAGAACTCCGGCATCTCTTTCCAGTTGAATTCTTAATACATTCAGTACATCATGCTCAGTAATAGCTTTATCAATATCGTTATATACTTTCACTCCTAGAGATTCAATTTCCCATGGAATCATTGTTGATGGTCCACATACAGAAACCGAAGCTCCCATTGCCTGCAATCCATAGATATTTGACAAAGCAACACGGCTATGACTTATATCCCCAACTATACAAACTTTCAGTCCTTCTATTCGTCCCAATTTTTCTCTGATGGAATACATATCCAACAAAGCTTGTGTTGGATGCTCATGCCTGCCGTCTCCGGCATTAATTACGTTAGCATCAGATATCTGTGTAAGATACTTAGGAACACCGGCTGATTCATGCCGCACAACTATCATATCAACTTTCATCGATTCGATATTTCTTACGGTATCCTTAAATGATTCTCCCTTTGCAGCACTGCTGCCTGCTTTAGAAAAATTGATTGTATCGGCTGATAGTCTCTTCTGTGCTAACTCAAACGAAAGTCTTGTTCTTGTAGAATTTTCGTAGAACAGATTCAAAATTGTTTTTCCCTGCAGAGTCGGAACTTTTTTGATAGGTCGTTCTAAAACTTCGCGGAAAGTTGTTGCCGTGTCTAAAATTAATTGAATATCTTCTTTCGATACTCCTTGTAAACCTAATAAATGATTAGATGATAGCGCCATTAATTTTTTACCTATTT
>QILJ01000546.1 GCA_003233295.1 Ignavibacteria bacterium
TTCACCATAGTTTAATGCCGGAGAAGTACCTGAACGAATTAATTGTCCCGATAAATGATTCCCCGCTTTAGTATTTGGCATTTCATCACAAATCTCAATAATTAAAACTGCAAAATCAATTAACCTATTTTCTAGTTCTTCACTATTCATTTTTTGCCTCTTTTAATAATAAATCAAATCAGCAATCACTGATCAAGAATCTTCTATCGGCAATCTTTTTTGATTTACGATTGAAGATTTGCGATTACTGATTGCAGATCTTTCGTACTTAAACAAATCTCAACGATCCATGAGTCATGATTCTTCTTTTTCTTGCAAAGTCCAGTGGAGTGCAGATTCCTTCTCCAGTAGGCGTTGCAATAGTATGAGAAAAATCACCCAAATCACCGCCGTCTCCACGCAGAGTACCTCCATTTATTGTATGAACATCACAATCCAGCACTCTTGTGTAATATGTCGCACGTTCCATATCTCTCGTAAAAATACTTGCTGTATGTTTGAAGCCATGCTCAGCTTTTAACGATGCTGCTACTCCTTCTTCAAAATTTCTAACTTTCACTACCGGAATGCATGGCGCCATTTGTTCAGCGATCACAAAAGGATGATCTTTATCCGTTTCACCAAACAATAACGGAACGCTGTCAGAAAGATTCATTCCCAGCGCTCTGGCTAATACATTTGCATTCCGTCCTACAAAATCTCGATTGATCAACCAATACTTTCCATCTTTATCCAATGCTTTCTCAGCGAGCTGGTCCATTTGTTCTCTTGAAAGTCTAACGTTCCCGGCTCTTTCCATCTCATGCATAAATGCTTCAAATACCGATTCAACAATAAATATTTCCTTCTCTGCAATACAGAGAATATTATTATCATAACTCGCGCTTTGTGTAATTTCATCTGCCGCTAATTTCAGATCGGCGGTTTCGTCAATTAACACGGGAGGATTCCCCGGACCGGCAGCAATCACTTTCTTAGGATATTTCATTGCCATATCAACCATGAACGGTCCGCCTGTTACAGATAGCAACTCAACGTGCTTATGTTCAAACAAAGTCTTAGCAGTATCCAGAGTCGGTTCTTTTACACATGTGACTAAGTTTTCAGGCGCTCCGGCTTTAACCATATACTGATTTGCCAATTGAATCACTTTTGCATTAACTGCTTTTGCTGAGGGATGAGGATTAAACGCAATTGTATTTCCCGCAGCAAGCTGAATGATAATATTGTTGATCATCGTTGGACCGGGATGCGTACTCGGTGTAATATTCCCGATGACGCCAAAAGGAGCATATTCATCAATTGCCAACCCGTTTTTCCCGGACCACGCTTTCGGCTCAAGATATTCTACACCCGGACTATTTTTAGAAGCATTAATGAACTTTGCAATTTTATGTTCAACTCGACCCATTTTGGTTTCTTCAACTGTCATTCTAGCAAGTTCGTCTTTATGGTCAATTGCCATCTGTCTAACCGCGTCGATGAAATTCTTTCTACATTGTTTGCTTCTTTCCTTGTATACAATAAAGGCTTCATGAGCAGCTTCAATAGCATCGTTCATGTCATCAAAGACACCCCAATCTCCGTTCTTGATTTTTGCAACCGGTGTTCCAGATGAACCGATCTTTTCAGCAACATTCTGAACGACTTTCTTTACAATTTCCTGTAATTCATTCTCAGAAATATTCACAGTTTTCTAACGTCCTTATTTTTTATTTTTCCTCATCGGTTCAATCGGCATCTTTTTACTTAACTTATCTGCCGGTCTTGGAATAATAACTTGTGCTTCCACGTTACCAATTCTTGAAGCTGCTTGAACTCCCGCATCAACTGCAGCTTTAACGGCAGCCACATCACCGCGGATAATAACATTAACTTTTCCGCCGCCAACTTTTAACCATTTGCCTAAAGTAACATTCGCCGATTTAACAGCCGCATCGGCTGCCTGCATTGCAGGGGTAAAACCTAATGTTTCAATAACTCCTAGTGCATCATACATAATATTTTACTCCTATTTTTTTTCACCCATTTGCTCAAAAACTTCTTCGTGAGCCGATGGTATAATGTTTGTACAAACCAATTCGCCTACTCTTGCCGCTGCATCCGCTCCCGCTTCAACCGAGGCTTTTACTGCGCCGACTTCACCGCGTACCAACGCTGTTACATACCCACCTCCTATCTCAACTCGTTTGACAAAATCAACGTTTGCGGTTTTGAGCATTGCGTCAATCGCCATTACCGTCCCGGTGTTTCCGCGAGTTTCAACAAATCCTAATGCTGCTCCAGCCATGATTAACTCCTTTTATTTTTTAGTTATTATAATTTTTCTTTTTCTTATCAGATCTTGTGCGCTTGGTGTTATAATTGTTTTTAACGGAACCTCTATCTCTGAAACTTCCGAGTTCAACTCAAGTATACGCTCTTCAGTTAATAACGGGGTTTTATATTCCGATAAATCAAATTTTACCTTTTGCTTATTCATATCCGCTGCGGAAACATTATTTGAATTTCCACTAACTTGAATTCCTCTTCTGCTCAACTCTGTAATTACTTCTTTTACTACTAAGGATATTATTTCTTCGAGTGATATTTTCACTTTTATGTTCCTATCCTATTTTTCTTATGATATAATGTTTCACCGATTGAAGAAATTGAATCAACAATTCCAACAATTGTATTGTCGGTGCATACGTCAACGGTTTTACTTGTCATTCTTGCCGAAGATGATGAACAAAGCAAAACAACATCTCCAGTTCCGGCGCTGACCGTATCGGTGCATACAACCGTTTTTCCGGTTAACTTCATCTCTTCATTCATATAGTTTATTACCAGAAGTTTAAGCCCATCTAAATTGGGTTCCTTCCTTACCGCAACAACCGTTCCTATGACTTTTCCTAACTGCATTTATATTCTTTTTATCATATAATAAACTATCACTCAACTACGTGAACATCAATTCCTAACGACTTGATCTCTTTAATAATATTCTTTGGAGCGTTTACATCCGTAATAATTTTTGAAACGTTTTTAATATCGGAATACGATGCAAGACCATTCTGTATGAACTTACTTCCATCAACTAGAATGATTACTTCCTTTGCCTTTTTGATTATCATTTTCTTTAATTCAATTTCGAGCAGATGCGAATCCATTAAACCTTTTTCGATCGAAACCCCACCCGCACCAAGAAATGCCTTTTGAATATTCAGATTTTCAAAGAATTCGCTTGTGGGTAAACCGGTAATTGAACCGGATATACTTCTTAAGTAGCCGCTCGGCATAAGCACATTAATATTTTGACAACTCATCAATTCTATTGCAGTCCATATCCCGGTTGGTATTACAGTTGTATCTCTAAGATCATTCCTATCGCGTAGCGCTTTTGCCATTGCTAAAACCGTTGTGCTTGAATCGAGCAGAATTGAATCCAGCGAATCAACAAACTGTGCCGCATATTTACCAATTTTTAGTTTACTTTCCGAATTCTGATTACGTCGTATTTGGAATGAATGCTCTTGGCGAACCCTTTCCTCAAGCAATTGCGCTCCGCCGTGAACTCTTTGAACTTTTCCTTCTTCTGCAAGTGCAGTTAGATCTGCTCTAATTGTAACCTCTGACACAGAAAGCAATTTACTTAATTCAGCAACGCTTACATTATCTTTTTCTGCTAAGATCTCAAGTATTTTTCGGTGTCTATCAAGCATTTTTACAGTCTTTAATTAAAAGCTAATCATAATTTAAGAAAACTTACGTATTATTTCAAGTTATTTACGTTTACTTACGTTGTTTGTTTTAATTAAATATTTATGATAATTCTAAGATAACTAATTATATACCTTTGTAAAAACGTTTACATCAAATTTTTCATATTATTTCAAAGAATTACTATTTGTATTCAATCTAAATAAGTAGTATCTTTGAATCAGATATAATATTCTTTTTAACGAATCTCCCTGCAGCAAGCAGATGGGGTAATTTAATAATATATTCGCCGCAAGCGGTGGGAAATCAATTCCTTGTCCGCCTTTGGCGGATCAAAATACAGGTTTGAAATGAGTGAATTTATTAATAATAGTCGTAAAAGAGTCGATGAGTTAAAATCCTTGATTCTCGGACTACATGAAGGTAAAACAGCAGAGGAAACCAGAGAAAAGTTGGTTGAGATGATGGGCAGTGTTCCCTACAGTGAAGTTGTCCAGGCTGAAGAGGAATTAATAGACGAAGGACTTGACCGTGAAGAAGTTCTGAAGCTTTGTGATCTGCACACAGATGCGCTTAACGGAGCTATTGATACATCAATGGCAAAAGATATTCCCGAAGGACATCCGCTTTATGTTTTAACAAAAGAGAACGAAGCATTGCATAAACATATAGATAAGATCAAACACCTTCAGTATTCTGTTGAAAACGGAGAAAAGGAGAAGAGTGATCCAAAGTTGATTTTTCAACTCCATTCACTTTTCAATGAATTGATGGATGTAGAAAAACATTATCTTAAGTTAGAGAATTTGCTGTTCCCTTTTCTTGAAAAGTATGAGATCACAGGACCGCCGATGGTAATGTGGGGTAAGCATGACGAAACAAGAGCTTTCCTTAAATCTTCGTTACAGTTACTTACAGAAAATAAAAATGCAACAAATGAAGAACTTTCCGGTTTTTTTGAATTGATATTCAACCCTACGCTTAAATCTATCTTGGATATGATACACAAGGAGGAAGAAATACTTTTCCCAATGTCAATGGACACATTAACAGAAATTGACTGGTATGAAATCCAGCAGCAGAGCGGTGAAATAGGTTATTGCTTGTATGTACCTGATAAGGAATGGAGACCTGACGCTGCAGAAAGTGAACTTGAAAAAGTTAAAACCAGTGATAAAATAAAATTATCAACTGGCTCGTTTACCCCGGAAGAACTTGAGGGATTTTTAAACTCACTTCCTGTTGATTTTACATTTGTTGATAAAAATGATAAAGTGAAATACTTTTCAGAAGGGATTGACCGCGTCTTCCCGCGAAGTAAAGCAATTTTAGGTAGATTAGTGCAGTATTGTCATCCGCCGTCAAGCGTTCATATTGTTGACCAGATATTGAATGATTTCAAATCCGGGACACAGGATAAAGCTAAATTCTGGATCCAATTGGGTGATAAATTTGTTCATATTGCTTACTTTGCAGTAAGAGATAAGAATGGCGAATATATAGGTACGGTTGAGATGAGTCACGATATAAGTGAATACAGAGCGCTAGAAGGTGAAAGAAGAATTTTAAATTACGAGGATTAATATGTCGGATATAAAAAAAATAATTAGAACAGAAATTACACCTCAAACTATGGTAAGCGATATGCTGGAGAATTACCCGGAGTTGGAGGATAAGCTGATAGAAATTGCGCCGATCTTTGAAAAATTAAAAAACCCGATGCTGCGTAAGACAATTGCAAAGGTTGCTAACCTTAAACAAGCTGCTACTATCGGGAATATTCCTGTCAGTGATCTGATCAGTAAATTGAGAGAAGCAGCAGGATTGAGCGATATGAAGGTTGAGGATAGTGAAGGCACTCATCAAAGCGAAAAACCGGCATGGGTTAA
>QILJ01000294.1 GCA_003233295.1 Ignavibacteria bacterium
GCAAAATCTTTTGTTTTTTGAGGAGGAATAGGCTCGAATGTATGTGAATGAATATCGTATGCAATTGCGCTTTTTGCAACTTTAGGCATATGACATTTACTACATCTTGAAGCGCCAGTACCTTCGGGATCGTATGGATGATTTGTATGTTGCGAAACAATTGCGCCAATTCCATCTACATTGTTAGCATAATCAGCAACCATTTCAGTGCTAATATCCGCAAAATCACCGTGAGTAGCGTGGCAAGATAAGCAAAGAGTATTATTATCATTCTCGGTTGCAATTACTAGTGGATTACCTAAAGAGTCTTCTTCGTCAACTTCTGTAGTTATATGATGCTCTGCAGTATTGTGAACATCATGACATTCGTAGCAACGAACTTTATGGAATTGGAATGTTGGTTTACTCGACTGATAGAAATCCGGAAATTGTTGATGGTGTTGTTTTGAACTTCTGACATCAGTAACCTTGTCACCCCAGTATCCACCGCCGTCTGTATAAATGTCAGAAACAATATCGCCAACGTTCCAGCCTTCTAAAGTATCATCATGAAAAGGGTAGCCGAATGTATTGTTAGGTTTGCTTTTCCCCCTTGAGTGACACATACCGCAAAGATTGTTAGCTTGTTCTGCTGTTAAGTCTTTCGGATTGATAATTTTAGTTTTATCACCGGTTGAAGCATGCTCGCTGCCGGGTCCGTGGCATCTTTCGCATCCGGTGTTAATCTGATCTAAATCACCGTCACCGTCAATATCATAATAATTTACTTTTCCGGCATATAATGATTCATCCTCAACACCTGCACCGCTTGCTAACCATTCACCATTTGTATCTTGAGAAACTTCGAGTCCGGTTGTATGGCATCCAGCACAGCCTTTAGTTAAACTACGACCATTTGTAACTGCTTCTGCCAAAGTTGTTGAACTGTTATATTTTGGTGAGTTGTCTGAATTATACCAATCACCGTCATGGTAAAGAACATATTCGCTAGTTTTTTCATTAAACTGAATTGGTGAAATATAGATTCCTTTTGTTGTTCCATCAGAAGCAGGTATTTTAACACCATAACGTTGTTTGTATAAACCGCTACCGCCGTATGTTAAATAAACTCTATAAGTAACTTCACCCATAGTAATAGTATAACCTTTTTCTGCAGAATAAGCTAATATTGGTGCGTTTGGTTTGTATTTATCGAATGCAGATGAAATATTGTTGAAATTAAGACCATCGTGAAAATCATCAATACCATTACCGTCATAGTCATTGATAACTCCGTACATGTTTTGCATGGTAAGACTATCATTTAGGACAACAGAATAGCCATTAGCATGCATTGAAGAACGCCATCCTGTTGCATCATGCAAACCTGGGTTATTGTGGCATTGTAAACATTTTTCCGGTCCAACATATGTTGCTTGCGCAAACACAAAGGATGTTGCAATTAGAACGAAAATTGTTTGTAGTACAAGTTTCTTCATTGAAGCCTCCATATAATTAATGAATATAAATTTTGTAGCTTTAAAATATGGATGAGAAAATCCTTTGTAAAGAAAACAATTGTGAAAAATTTTTCATTATTAATGTCTTTAATATTCTTTTAATATTTTTATATTGATGCTTAACAAATGATTAAATGATGAACGTATTAATAGTAGAAGACGAAAAACAAATTGCGAACTCTTTGAAAAAGAGTTTCGAATCGGAGGGGTACGATTGTGAAGTATGTTATGACGGTGAACGTGCGCTTGATGTAATTTCATCGCAAAATTTCGATGTTTTTCTATTAGACTGGCGTATTCCAAAAATCAGCGGCATTGAAGTCTGCAAGCGGGTTAGAGAATCGAATAACCAAACTCCTATTATACTTCTAACGGCGCTCTCGGATGTTAAAAACAAAATAGAAGCTTTTAACTATGGAGCAGATGATTATATTACGAAACCCTTTTCATTTGAAGAAGTATTAGCCAGAATAAATGCAGTTGTTCGCAGATATAAAACTTCGGTTAGTAAAATAGAGTTTGATAATCTTTCATTGAATCTTATTAAACATACTTTACAAAACTCCGAGGTTGAGGTTAAGCTACCGGAGATGGAATTTGAATTACTTAGATACTTTCTGGAGCATAGGGCATCTATTATCAGCAGAGAAAAATTGTGCGATGATGTTTGGAAACTTCCTTACACTCCAACTACAAATGTTGTAGATGTAACAGTAAAACATCTTCGCTATAAATTAGAAGAACTTTCTGAGAAAAAATATATAAAAACTGTATATGGCGAAGGATACATTTTCATCACAGAATAAAGCTAAAGTACCGTTAATTACTAAGTCGGTTAAAAAGAACTCCATTTGGGTAATTTTACTTTTGATGGCGGTATTCCTCGTCTTCAATTTTTTTATGATGCTTCAACTGCAATCATTTTTCAAGAATACTATTGATGATAGACTGCATCATGAACTAGGGCATATCAAAGCATCTATTGTTTGTGAAAATGATTCTTTTAAAATAGTTAATCCAAACGAGTTGAATGAGAAAGCTATGAGAGAAGTATCGGAAGACTCTTATTTCCTTCAAATTTATGATACTTCAAAGAACTTACTTTTTGAAAGTAAAAATTTAGAGAATTATGAATCCATACCATTAATGGCTCTCGACTTCAAAGGAGAGTATTTATTTAACGATCTGAATATTAAATACACAGGTTTGAGAACCGGATATACTAAACTTTATGATTGTAATGGAAACTTAAAAGGATTCATTCAGCTATCAACACCTAAAATAAAGATGAATGAAGTTGTTGAAAAAACTATCAATCTTACTCTCTATTCACTGCCGGTAGTTATATTTTTATTTGCTTTGATAAGTTTGTTCTTCATTAAAAAAACACTTAACCCGATAAATAAAATCATTGATGTTGCAAATGAAATTTCCGCAACAAATATCAGCAAGAGAATTACATACGAAGCTGAAAACACAGATGAATTGGGTCGTTTAAAGCAGACTTTAAATAATCTATTTGACAGACTTGAATTTCAGATAAATCAAATATCCCATTTCTCTGATAATGCCTCCCATCAATTGATGACTCCGCTGACAGCAATAAATACTGAACTAGAATTTATTATGAGAAATGGACATCCTAAAGATGAGTGCAGGGAATCTTTTGAAATAATCAAATCTCAAACGGAGAAAATGATCCAAATTGTAAAAACCTTATTGATATTAGCAAGAGAAGGTGAAACAGATAATGCCGGCAAAAATGTATTCAATTTTTCTACACTTATTGAAAATGACCTTTCGAAAGAATTCAAGAATCAAAAAGTTTTGTTTGATATTGAAAAGAATATTTATCTAATGGGAGAATCAGAATACTTTAAGATGGTTATGGAAAATCTTATTAGCAACGGATTAAAATACTCCAACAATATGGAAGTTACCGTATCGGCTGCGGTATCAGAAAAGAGATTAAAAATAAAAGTAAAAGATCAGGGAATTGGAATTCCTGATGATGAGAAGGAAAAAGTATTCGAGAGATTTTACCGAGGTAATACCACTGAGATCAAGGGTATTAAGGGATATGGTTTGGGATTAAGCCTTGTAAAATTAGTAGTAAAACAGATGAAAGGAGAAATTCATATCGAAGATAATCATCCCCACGGTTCAATTTTCATAATGGATCTTCCGATAGTTGATTTTGTATAGGTGAATAAACAGGGGAATGACCCCGGTTGAGATCATTCCCTGAAATATATTAAATTATTTTTTTGCTTCTTTGGTTCTACGGAATGCAGCAATTAAAAAGCCCAGAACCACAGTCAGCGTTCCAATCCAAATCAAATTCATAAACGGTTTAATACTTGCTTCAACCCATAGCGAAGGAAGTTTAACCTCTTCTATCTTTGATTCAGTATTATTGTTATTGATCTGCGAAAGGGATAGTTCAACTTTACCAGACGCATCCAAATTCAGCAACTCAATATTTAGGTTTGCCTCTTTCACTTTAGCGCCGACAAAAGATCGCTGCCCGCTTTTTGTTTCCATCTTTGGTTCAACATTATATTTTTTACCGTTGAATTCAATCTCCAAAAGAGCGCCGATATAAAAATCTTTACCCGATTGCATTGCTGCCATTGCATCAGGCGGAAAATCGAACTTTGTGAATTTTATTTCAGCACCGTTGTATTCAGTTGTTTTACCTTTTGTGACCGTAACTTTTGTCCCGGAAGAATTGTTTTCTTTTTTGCTGCCGCCTTCCTCAAAGCTAACGGGCGATACATAAAAATCATTTGTGAATTTAGTTATTATGTCCGGATCCCGCATTAAGCTATTATTAAAACTTGAGATATACATAACCGGCGCAATAATATTGGAACTGCCGTCTTTTTCAACTGTAATATTGAACTTGAATTTCTCACCGTTTTCAATTGGGGTATAGCCGGTATAGGTCAGGTTATAACCAAAGACATTTGTCATTTGTCCCTCTTTTAATTCAACCTGCTGCTCACGGGTGAACCATCCTGTTGCGACAACACCAAGCATAAATAGTGCAATTCCGGTATGAGCGACAAAACCTCCGAGGAATGATTTTCTCCCTTTAAATATTTTGATCGCTGTATCAAGATTCACCACCAGCATAAAGACCGCGGAAAAGGTGAATAGAATTGCCATAAAATCTTTTATGCCGCCAAGAAAAACTATTGCAATTGTTAAAACAATTGAAATTATTAACGGCATTTTTGTACTATCCAGTAATGCTTTCTCAGAAGTTTTCTTCCATCTTAAAAGTAAACTTAAGCCGTTAAGAAATCCTAATAAAATAGCAATCGGTAAAATAAGCTCGTTGTAAAAACTAATTTCAACTGCTGTGCCGAAGATGGGAGCAGAGGTTCCGACTATTATTATCAATGCTGCCGCTATCAAAGCAACTGAACCGGTAAACAATGCAAGTTCTTTCGAAAGCATATTATCTTCGGATGTAAAGGTTTTTTCTAAATATTTCCAGCGATAAGCAATTGCTCCGAAACCAAGCACTGTAAATGTTCCGATGAAAAGGATCAATAGTGTATATACCATCATACCGGGAGAAACAAACGAGTGAACGGATGCTTCGCCGAGAATACCGCTTCGTGTTAAGAAAGTACTATATAGAACCAGCAGATATGTCAAGATTGATAAAATCAAATTCGTTTTGACAAATCTTCCTGCCCCTTCGCCTGATTGAGTTTTCTTCTGTATTAAAAATGTATGTATTGCAGCAACACCAACTATCCACGGCGGTACTAAGCTGGAATTCTCCACCGGGTCCCAACCCCAGTATCCGCCCCAGCCGAGAATTATATAAGCCCAGTAACCACCCAGCATTATAGCTAAACCAAGAATCATCATTGCCGCTAATAACCATGGGAATGATTGCTTAACCCAATCTTTATATTCATTCTTGATAAGCGCCGCAAATGCAAATGCAAAAGGAGCGGTAGCCATTGAGAATCCGGCAAACAGCATAGGAGGATGGATCTGCATCCAGAAATTATTCAGCAGCGGGTTAAGTCCCTTTCCGAATGCAATAAATTGATCAATACCAATTCCATTACCGGCTAATAATCCTGCAAGCTGTTCGTTCATTTTGATCAGAGTTTGTCCGGTATTCCCGTCAGAGAATGTAAATTGCTGCATAAATGGAAGAGATAAATATGATTGTTTTATATTTTTAATATCTATGAATGTCG
>QILJ01000159.1 GCA_003233295.1 Ignavibacteria bacterium
ATACTAATTATTCAAATTAATTTCAGGAGAAAATAATAGACTTTACCCTTTATTCATAAAGGATGATGAGTTTACGACCAAGCACTAGATATCTTTTAGACCAATATTTCTCGTTAATATTGTCAGAGGGGCTTTCTCCCAAAAACATTAGCAGCGATTTTATTCTGTTCTTCGTTCTTGCTTGGTCTGTCACTAATTGTCTTCTTAACCTAACTAAAACACGGAAAGATTCGATTTTTTCATCCGGTATGTAAATACCTTCCAGATGTCCAAAGCTTAATTCTCTTGCCAATTTACCGGAATCTATTCTATCAGTCTTCCTTCGCCTTTCTTTACTCTTTGTAGGAACATCAGCCGGATTAACAACGATGTTATTTATCCCTAGTAGCCGTAATTGTCGGTCTGCCCAAAATCCGCTGAACCCCGCTTCATAAACTGAATAATACTCTGCATCGGGATAGTGTTTGGTTAAATAATTATAAAGTTCTTTTGGGTTAGGGTTCATTGAAAACTTCTTTATTTGAAGTCCGTTAAATATTATGGTTACCTTCCATGATTTTTTGTGTACGTCAAGACCTATATAAAGTCTTTGACCGGCAAAGTTTAATTTTGTGTTTTTATTCATGACATCCTCGACTGTTAGTGATATTTTTTCTAAAATAATCATAAATTGACTAATTTCAATTTTGTAGCGTGGATGTCTTTTTTATTTTTAAACATACAATCTCCTATAGTGCTGTTACCTATTTTCATGATGAGATTATTATTATCGATCATCTTAACACCAAATTGGGCAAGATGTTTGATCACTTCACTTCTGCTCTTCATGATATCTCTATTATATGCCCAATTATCATGGTCCCCAACACACGCATATACACCATATTTCGATTTTATCTTTCCGACCAATTTTGCAGCAACCGGGATTGATTCTTTATCGTGAGTTATCAAGTCCCCTGTAATAAATACAATATCTGGATTTGTTTGGTTTAATTTATTAATATAATTTTGAATTCTTTCATTACTGTTATACCAGTCAGCTTGGATGTCGGAGATCAATCCAATTCTTAAATTATTTAGATCTTTAGTTACGGCTTCAGATTTATATGTTGTTATTCTTACTGAAACTTGTGTCATATCGTACCAAATTCTAATAGGCGCATAAATTGTAGTGATGACAGCTATCCCAATAATAATTTTTGCACTTACTCTTTTAAATTTTAACTTACCAATTTTCTTAAATGAAAGTAAAATCAATCGAAATAAATCCACTAGTAGAAATAGTACTACAGCTTGTAGCACAATAATTATGAAAACCCAAAATGGGTAGTAAAAAATTGTATCGAAGAAAGTATTCTTTGCCGGTAGATCGATTTCCGGACCG
Source organism: Ignavibacteria bacterium (assembly GCA_003233295.1). The sequence goes on from QILJ01000159.1 coordinate 1,385, forward strand.
CCTAAAAGTTCAAGAATCCAAGTGAATAAATAAGCGATCGGTACAAAGTTAATTATAAGTAGTGCAGCTATTCTAAGAAATTTAAACTTTAAAATTGGTGAATTAGGAAATAGTAGTTTGATCGAATGAAAAACTTTTCTGAAAAAGTAAAATTCAGCCAGAAGCATCAATAAAACAAAAAGTATAAGTTTTACAATCCAGGGCATATATTATTTAGTACAATAGTGAAATTATTTTTTTATTCCGCAAATTTAGCGATAAAATAATGAACCGAGTAGGTCAAAAATATAAAAGGGAGAAGTGCAAAAGCACTTCTCCCTGGGTAAAGCCAGAAAGGTAGAGGGCAAAACCTTTCCGACTTGGTTGGATGCCAATAAATTGGCACTCTCAAACTTAATAAAAAATATATTCTTAAGTAAAGCAAAAAACGATACCTTTAAATTAAATTTGATAAAAAATTGACAAATTACAAAAACAGTGCATAGTGAATGATGTGGTATTGAATAAAATACTTGAACAGATAGAGAGTTTTATTTACATAAGTAAAATTTTTTTTGTAAGTTAACTCCAACGAAAGAGATCAAGTTCACATATGAAAAAGATTAATCATAAGTACGGTAGTGATCTCAAGAGTAAATATGACTCAACCGAAAAACTGCATTTTGTAGAAGATTGCATCTGCTACCTTGGGGTCAAGGGGAGCAAGTTTTCAATTGTCTGTGATTATCATAATCTCAAGGATAGCCTAAAGATAAAGGATGAAATACTTATTGAATATGAATTTGATTCAAAAGAAGAGTGTCTGAGGTTTATCAAAGACATAATGTTTGTAGCGCCCTACCATCCTAATGATATTAAGCTGCCTAAAGCTTTGCAATAAAATAATCATCCCTAAGATTCAATTAGTAAGTACGACAAAATAAATGATCATAATATGGTGTACCCCAATATTATGAAAAAAAGGAGTTAATTTTGTCGTATGAAAAATCATACACATATCACTAATAATCAAACAATATTTGGAATTATTTTAACAATTCAACAGCTTAGTATACTAAGCATAATTAACCAGGATACATCTTTTGAGAAAATTCATAAAGAGTGTTTCCATTTTTTTTCTCGGAATTATCACTACTTCAGCTCAGAATTATAGTTATAAATTCAACTTTGGATCCAAAAGTGAAATAGAATTCAATAACTTTATTCAAGTAGATTCAAAAACTATTTTTTCTTCTGAAAGAAAATATGGATTATTGACTGAAGATACTGAAGAGTTTAAGATCAATAAAAAGTGGGTGAATATTATTCCGGAAATTGCATTAGGAATTAAAAGTTCTTCAGAAATTCGATTTAAAACGGATATTGAACCTGGCGAATATTACCTAGAAATAAATTTAAATGACAGTAATACTGGACATTGGCACGGAGAACTAAGTGTGAATGATTCGATTATTGTCGATAAATTATATTCATTTACTTCCGATCCTGAATCGGATGAAGCTTCTAACTATTGGTACTTTATCCAAAAAGTAACGATGGATTCCGACAATTTTATTTTTTCGGTTAAAGCTAAGAACCAACCGGCAACGTTATGTGCTCTTTCATTAATAACAAAAGAAAAAAGCGAAATACAATTAATCGATAGAAAGATTACTGCCGATAAAATTTTTTTACTCCAAACAGTAAATTGATTATCGATCTATTAAATAAGGGAAATGTCGATGAAGCTTTACGCTATATCGATGCAATACCCGAAGTAATGTTCGCTTATCAAAAAGCAAAATTGTTGCTTGCTGCAGCCGGCAGACTTAAGGCAAAAGAGCTTCGCCAATTAATTGGAAACGCACTTAGAATGTTTAAAAAATTCCCCCAGATTGAATTAGATATAAAATCTGCAGGTGTGATATATGAAGAAATAATACAACTTCAGAATCACCCTTTGCAAACAAGGGCTATGTATGAACTGGCAAAAGTTTCGTTCTGGATTTAGGTAGAGCAGCATACACAAAGGCAGTTAGAGAATACGGATAAATATTTTAAAATAGTCAAAGGTATTATCTGGATAATGAGCCAATCAAAATGTATTTGGGTGAAAGGATATGCAGCGTTAGATATCCTGAGTGGAATAAGGAGATTCCAAAATGGACATACTTGCAGAAAAAAGCAATGACGGGAATTTTGGATATCATTCATTATTAGGTGGAAAACCGGCAAGCAGATAACGGAGAGTTTGGAGGCAAGTATGACGACGATGTGGAAATGTTTTGCTGGGGGGCTTGTATCTAGATTAGTTGTTGATGACTCGTTAGCATTGCTGGGAATGAAAAAACTTGTGGATGGGATTTGGAAAAGTAACTAGATAAAAAACGGCTGATCTATAAAGCTGCGTGATGTTGAACATTCTTCCGAGCCGATTGTCGATACTCAGCCTATGATGATTGGTTTCGATTATGGCAATCCAATTTATATTGAAAGGTGTACGCCGACTCTTAATAAAGTGGACTTCTGGACAGGAATCACTCCAAAAGGTCATAGGCATTTTAAGTCTGCTTTGTATTCCGCAACGGCAATTGATACAACTACTCCAAAAGGCTGCGACGTTGAGATGAATACTAGAACGGTAAAAGCGATTATTAGTTAGCATGGTATAATCATCATCCGCTTGCAATGAAATTTTTAAAGGTCCTGGTTAAAGAATAGTATGCAGGCGGACAAAAGAAAACCGAAGGGAATTGTTCCGGCAGCAGTTCGATTTAAAGATGATGCAATTAGCCAGTATGATTATTTTAAAACAAAAAAAGGCTCTCGAATGAGAACCTTTCCCAGAGCTGGTGAACGGACTCGAACCGCCGACCGGCTGATTACAAATCAGCTGCTCTACCAACTGAGCTACACCAGCATCATTTTAAATAGCAACACATCAAAAATTTGAAGTGTAAATATATGTCTTTTACATACTTCTTGCAATACTCTTTGGATTATATTTATAACTTGAACTAATTAAAAATGAGCATTAATAAAGGGTAGTATCTTAAATATTCCGGAATTATTATTTGCAATATTTATAAGTCCAAGTTGAACTCCACTTAATTCCTCGGCAAAATTTACTATCCCAATCGTCAGACCTTTCTGCTCGCCGTAAATTCTGTTATACGCCGCAAAAGAGAATCCACGTAGATTTTCCATTTCTGTCCAGGCAATTGTAAAGTTCATTCCACTAAAATCACCAGTTTCTGTTTTGTACCCAGATACACTTAAACCACAGATCTCGTTCTTTGACATAAGCTCTCCCAGAGTGACACTTAATCCATACATGCTTTCTGCGCCTACAACTGCGAGACCGCCTAAGTTCACTCCCTTGATCTCATGTGAGGATACCAGCGCCAAGCCGCTTATATTAATACCGCTCATATTATCATTAGAAATCGAGGCTAACAAACTGAGATTGATCCCTGAAAGTTCACCATCCGATATTAATGCCAGTCCGCCGAAATTGAGACCGGTTAAATTTTTATTTGCTACAAGAGCCAAACCCCCAAAATTGATTCCGATTAGATTTCCGTTTGCCACTTGAGCTAGTCCGCCAAAGTTAATGCCGCCAATATCTCCATTAGACACTAATGCCAGCCCACCAAAATTAATCCCGAGCATACTGCCGTTGGATACGAGCGCTAATCCTCCAAAATTGATGCCGTTTATATGGCCGTTAGAAACTCCGGCTAAAACACCGAGATTCAAACCATTCATCTGCTCTTCCGAGATCAACCCGAATCCGACATTCAATCCGTTAAGTCTTGATGCATGAGGAACAACCCCAAACGAAATTCCGTTTACCTCAGAATATCTAACCGATTTAGCTTCCCAAAGTGTGAAGTTAAAATTAACTCTTTCTACGTTGCATTCTCTGAAGTTGAATCTGATACCGCTGAAGTTTTTTGAATTGCCGAAACTTATTCCCCAAGTACTGGAAGGAATATCTATACTCCAATAAGAACAAGAAGAATATTCTTTATCGTTCGGTTCGCTTGAATAGGTATTTGAATCTGAAAAATAATTCTGTGAAGTTTGACCTGATAGACCGATACTGATAAAAAGAAAAAGAGGGACTGCAAATAATCGTTTCACTTAAATCTCCCGGAATAATTTTTATATACCTTTAGACTCGTTTGAACTATAAGAAGTTACAAAATATTTGAACCATTTGATGGAAAGGAAAGCTTATTATAAAATTTTCTTTGTCATGCTGAACAAGTTTGTTAGACAAACTTGATTCAGTATCTAATCTTATTTTTGATTTTAAAAAAGATTCCGGATCAAGTGTGCTTTCAGCACATATGTCCGGAATGACCAAAGATCAGAATTCATAACAAATATTTAAGTTATAAAATATATTTACTAAGATCTCTATCCTTAACAATTTCATCCAATTTTTCTTTTACAAGATTTCCGTCAATTGTCACATCGGGTGAAGTTATTTTATCCGGCAGATCGAACAAAATATCTTCCAGTAATGTTGTTAAGATAGTGTGAAGTCTTCTCGCTCCAATGTTTTCAACTTCTTCATTCCATATGCTGCAGTTTTCGCAACTTCCTTTATTGCCTCTTCGGTAAAATGAACTTCGACGCCTTCCGTTTTAAGCAATGCCGTGTACTGTTTTAAAAGTGCATTTTCCGGAACTGTAAGTATCTTAATAAAATCTTCCTCTGTAAGACTTTTCAACTCAACCCTGATCGGGAATCGACCTTGAAGTTCCGGAATCAGATCGGAAGGTTTGGCAACATGAAAAGCGCCCGAAGCAAGGAACAAGATATGATCGGTTTTCACCGGTCCATATTTTGTATTAACGGTTGAGCCTTCAACTATGGGGAGTAGATCTCTCTGTACTCCTTCCCTTGATACATCCGGTCCTCTCGAATCGCTGCTGCCGGCAACTTTATCTATCTCATCAATAAATACCATACCGGATTCCTGTACTAAATGAATTGCATGACTTTGAACCGCATCCATATCAATTAATTTCTGAGCTTCTTCCTGAGCAAGAATTTTTCTCGCATCTTCAATTGTGGTTTTTCTTTTCTTCTTCTTTTTCGGCATCATGCTGCTCACGATCTCCTGGATATTCATTCCCATGTCGTCCATTCCCATCGGACCCATAACTTGAACACCAACTTGAGGAGCGGTGATATCAAACTCTATCATCTTATCATCCATATCGCCTTTATTTAGTTTCTCCCGCATCCATTCTCTGGTCTTTTCATTCTGCAGAGCTTCATTCTTCTCTTTATCAACATCCTCAGGGGTTGTAGCCGCAGGTCTTCTTACGGGAGGGATCAAAATATCAAGAATCCTTTCTTCTGCCATTTTTGTGGCTTTCCCTAAAACCTCTTCCTGCTTTTCACTTCTTACAAGATTCACAGCAATATCCGTAAGGTCTCTGATCATCGATTCAACATCTCTGCCGACATATCCAACCTCCGTGAATTTTGATGCTTCAACTTTAACAAAAGGCGCACCGGAAAGTCTTGCCAGCCTTCGTGCAATTTCAGTTTTACCAACACCGGTCGGACCAATAAGAATAATATTATTCGGCATTATCTCTTCACGCAGAGTTTCTTCTACCTGCTGTCTTCTCCATCTATTTCTCATAGCAATGGCAACAGCACGCTTGGCTTCATCCTGCCCGATTATATATTTATCCAGTTCAGCTACGGTTTGTGTTGGTGTTAAATTATTTGTCATTTTTTTCATTACTAAATCCTAAAATTATTTTTCTATTTCTTCAACATTTATTTTATCATTTGTGTAAATACAGATATCGCTTGCTGTCTTTAATGCTTCTTGAACTATCTCTTTTGCAGAAAGGTTACTATATTTAATTAACATCCTTGCCGCTGAAAGTGCGAACATTCCGCCGGAACCGATTGCAACAATTGAATCGTCCGGTTCAATCACATCGCCAGTGCCGGAAACAATAAACGATTGATTCTCGGATACAACCGCCAGCATTGCCTCAAGCTTACGAAGATATTTATCCGTCCGCCAATCTTTTGCAAGTTCTACAACGGCTCTGTTTACATTTCCTCTATATTGCTCAAGCTTTTCTTCAAACCTGCCAAGGAGTGTAAATGCATCTGCCGCAGAACCGGCAAATCCGCAGATAACCTTTCCGTTGTATAATTTTCTTATTTTCATCGAGTTATGCTTAACAATTGTGTTCCCAAGTGTAACTTGTCCATCACCGCCAATTACAGCTTCCCCTTTATGTATAAGTCCCAGAATTGTTGTTGATCTTATTTTCCTTTTCATTTTATTTCTCCTTTACTTCATCTTGATTTCAAAATCTCGCATCTCAAATATAGTTAAGGTAATTCACTTCGACTTTTCTGCCACGGCTCAACCCATTCTATAAAGGTTGGAGTGAGCGGTACAGCCAATAGTCTTCCGCCGAATCCCATATATCGATAAACCATCATATTAAAATTTGTTACATCCATATTATACAATAATTTTTCGTTAACTTTTACACCATATTTATTGGCTAGCTTAACGGTATTGTCTATCATCTTTTTACTAACTTTTTCCGCTTTAAGTTGCCGTTTTAATTCGTCTTTTATTTTATTGAAAGAACCGGGAAGTTTCTCCTTACTTGTCTTTTTATCAATCACTTTGAAAACGACATATTCATTATCAACTTTAAGCGGTCCATAAACATCCCCGATGTTCATGTTTCCAGCAATACGTCCGATTTCACCCCGGGAAGATATAGGAAAGAACCCCGATTCAACATCATTGCCTTTTGATTTTTTATCGGAATACTTCTGCGCAACTACTTTAAAATCCATACCATTATCGATCTCTTGGAAAACTTTTTCGATCACTTCCAAGCTGTCATTATAAATTTCAATAATGTTTACCTGCGTTTCAAGATTTTCAGAATTTTTCTTTTTGTTGTAATAATTACGAACCTCGGCATCCGTAACATTTGATGAATCGAAAAGTGTCTGCTTATATAAAGTTGCAAGGTAATAGTCCCGCCACATTTCAATTTCACTTTTTACTTTAGGATCATTCTTCATACCTTCCTTATCCGCTTCACGAGTAAGCAGTTCATGTTCAATAAATCTTTTCACTCTGGAATTCAACTGACCTCTGATAGTATTCGGATCATCAGAAGAAGTGTAAAAACCTTCAAAGGCAAAGCTGTAAAGGAACTGGAGCAGAGTTACCGGATTTTCTTTTAACTGAATGAATATCATGTTCAAGGAATCCGGCCCGAATTGATCTTTGATTTTGTAAAAATCCGCTTCTTCAAGGTGAACAGCTTTACCGTCTTCAACTTCTGCTAATTTTTTCCTTTCTTTCAGTGCTGCAATTATTTTATCGGCAAAACTCCAGAACAAGTACCCGTTAGTCTCCACTTCGTGACCTGGGAAAAATGATCTGTAATATTTCTGAAATTCGTTTTCCTCTTCTCTTTTCTGAACAACGCTCCTAATTCTTTTCTCCATGTTCTTTACTTGTTTAGCGTTTTCAATTTTTTCCGGTTCTACAGAGATCAATTTGAATATATACCAGCCGTCGGGTGACTTAAGAGGGCTTGAAAATTCTCCGACAGATAAGTTGTAAACAGAATCCTCGGCAAACTCAGCCATCTGTCCAAAATGGATTTGATACGGTCGCTCCTTCTGCAGAAGCGATTCGGCTCTCATTGATAAAAGCGAATCGAATGAAGCGCCGTTTTTCAGTTCATTATATAATTTGTCAATTTCACTTTTCTCTTTTGCATAAATGAATTTTGTATCCAAGTAGATAAGCGCGCGTCTTTTCGCTTCGGCATATTTTTTCGGAGCTATTGAAGTTTTTGATTTGATCTCTTTTCTATAAAGCGCATCACGCAGATACATGTCTTCAACTGCTTTAAAGGTATATTC
>QILJ01000480.1 GCA_003233295.1 Ignavibacteria bacterium
GAGTCGCACTGCGAAAAGTTCCGAGCGCCGTCAGCGCCTTTTGCAATTTTTACCAATCCTCGGTATGAATTATCACTTCTGCCTGCTGATATTCCTTTTGAAATAATTGTGCTCTTCGTATTCTTCCCGAGATGGATCATTTTTGTTCCGGTATCTGCCTGCTGGTAATTATTAGTAACCGCAACAGAATTGAACTCACCTATCGAGTTATCCCCTTTTAAAATTGTGCTCGGATACTTCCATGTTATTGCAGATCCGGTTTCAACTTGTGTCCAAGATATTTTGGAGTTAACGCCTTTTGCCAAAGCTCGCTTTGTTACAAAATTGTATATGCCTCCTTCACCATTCTTATCACCCGGATACCAATTCTGAACGGTTGAATATTTTATCTCCGCATTGTCATGTGCAATAAGTTCAACAACTGCAGCATGTAATTGATTAGTATCTCTCATAGGCGCAGTACATCCTTCAAGATAACTTACATAGCTGTTATCATCGGCAATTATCAGTGTTCGCTCAAACTGTCCAGTATCCATCGAGTTGATCCTAAAATATGTTGACAACTCCATTGGACAGCGAACGCCTTTTGGGATAAATACAAATGAACCTTCACTAAATACAGCAGCGTTTAAGGCTGCATAAAAATTATCAGTTGGCGGAACAACCGATCCAAGATATTTCTTTACCAGATCAGGATAATCTCTTACCGCCTCGGAAAGCGGGCAAAAAATAACGCCGTCTTTTTTTAGTGATTCTTTAAATGTAGTTGCAACCGAGACAGAATCGAAGACTGCATCAACGGCAACATTAGCTAACTTTTTCTGCTCTTCAATCGGGATACCAAGTTTTTCAAATGTTTTCAATAATTCCGGATCAACTTCATCCAGCCCGGCTAATTGCGGTTTCTTTTTTGGTTCTGAATAATATCTTATATTCTGAAAGTCAATTTCGGGATATTTTACTTTTGCCCATTTGGGTTCAACCATCTTCAGCCAATTTCTGAAAGCTTTTAGCCTCCACTCTGTTAACCATTCCGGTTCATTCTTTTTTGCAGAAATCGCTCTTACAACGTCCTCATTCAATCCTTTAGGAAATTCTTCTTCCTCAATATCTGTAACAAATCCCCACTTATATTCCGAATCAGTAACTTCACTTATTACTTTATTTTCATCACTCATAACGTTTCCTTAAGAAATACACACTGCAACTTAATCAATCTGGATATTTTTGTCAAGATTGATTATTTAATAATTTATTAATTCTAATTGCTATATTACAACATTATTTCTTACAACTTTTTTCGATTTATGGATCTCAAATTTTTCGTATCATTTTTAATGCTTACTCTTTTTCTAACGAGTTGCTCTACTATTAATTTTATTGAACAACCAGATTACTCTCAAAGAGATTATCATGAATTTAATAGTTACGGTTCAGAATATTCATCAACCATCTATTTATTGGATGATTCAGAAATAAAGACTGACTATGTTTTTGCCAAGGATAGTTTAATTTATTATGCACTACAGACTGATACTCTTTCCATTCAGCAGTCTAAAATTGAAAAAATTGAGATTGAAGCAACCGGTAATAAAATTGCAAATGGACTATTGTGGGGACTAACGGGTCTTGCAACTAGTTTAGCCTTAGCTGCTATGGTTTTCCCAACTGCCAGTGATGGCGGTGCTGCTGTATTTATTTATCCAATTCTGCTGATTCCTTTATTTTCTTCTATTACTGGCTATATTAAAGGAAACAAGGAATATATATTTAATGATAAGGCAGTATATGATCAAATTGAATATTACAAAAGAAAAGCCGAGCGAGATTCAACAAATTCGAGAAATTAACATACAAGCTTTTGAAACTGATGCTGAAGCTGATATAGTTGATAGATTACGTGATAGCGGAGTTCCAATAATATCGCTCGTTGCTGAAGTTGATGATAAATTGGTTGGGCATATTTTATTCACGCCAATGACAATGGATAATTTCGATATCAAAATTGCCGGACTGGCTCCAATGGCTGTGCTGCCGGATTACCAAAACAAAGGAATCGGTTCTGTATTGGTAAAGAAAGGGCTAGAATATTGTGCCAGGGAAAACTATGCTGCCGTAGCTGTATTAGGTCATCCAAATTATTATCCTAAATTTGGTTTTGTTCCGTCAACAAGATTCGATTTAATTTCTAGAGTTGAAAAGAGACTCGCTTTCTAGAATAAGTGGAATTGTAAAATATCATGAGGAATTTGGTAAACTTTAATTTTTACCCAATCATTAAAAATGATTGATATAGAATTTATTATTTTTTTATATATTAGAATATGGAAAATATTCAAAAGCATATTGAACATTGGCAAGATGGGGCAAATGAATCATTTGAAACAGCGGAAATTCTAATTGATAAAAGAAAAACTTCATTTGGTCTTTTCTTCTGTCATCTTTCCATAGAAAAACAGCTAAAAGCCTTATATATCAAACACAATAAAGATTTTCCACCTAAAACACACAAATTACTCTACTTAACAAATTATATTGGAATTAATATCGATACTGAGATGAAAATGTTATTCTCAGAGTTGATGGATTATCAGTTGGAAGGCAGATATCCTGAGTTAACTTTACCCGTTCCTAATTATGAAAAAGCATCGGATATTTTGAAGAGAACAAAAGAGGCATTACTATGGTTGCAAAAGAAACTAGATTAATTATTAAAAAATACATTTCGGAATTAGAAAAGAATGGGTTGGAAATTTCCAAGGTATTTTTATACGGCAGCCATGCTTATGGAACACCAAATGAGGATAGTGATATTGACTTAGTAATTATATCACCACAATTTGACGACGTAAATAGAGAAAAGTATTCGGCAATACTTTGGTTAGCAACTGAAGTTGTAGATTACTTAATTGAACCTATTGGTGTTGGAGAAAAGTTTTTTAACAGTAACAGATTTTCACCATTGCTTGATTTAGTAAAATCAAAAGGATTGGAAATTGCTGCTTAATTTATTCCTCTCTGCCTTAAAACTTCGAATAACAAAACTCCGGTTGCAACAGAAACATTAAGCGATTGAACTTTACCCTGCATTGGAATTCTGACTAAGTGATCACAAAATTCTGCAGTATGTTTTCTGATTCCCTTTTCTTCATTCCCGACAATAATTGCAATAGGTCCGGTGTAATCAACTTCTGTGTACAACTTTGATCTTTCCGTTAAGGAAGAGCCGATGATCCAGAATCCATTTTCCTTTAAAGTCTCCATCGCTTGTCGGAGGTTCATGATTGGTGAAATTCGCAAGTGAGAAATTGCTCCGGCGGAAGTTTTCTCAACCGTTTCATTTATCGGCGCTGAGTTTCTGGTTGTGATGATTATTCCGTCAACGCCAACCGATTCCGCAGTACGAAAAATCGCGCCTATGTTGTGAGTGTCTTGTATCTCATCTAAAATCAAAATGAACGGATCTTCTTTTTTCTTAGCCTGGTTTATCAGTGCATCCAATTTCCAAAAATTATAATTGCTGATAAAGGCAATTACACCTTGCGAGTTCAGTCCTTTTTCATAACCTTTGAATTTCTGAGGAGATAATTGAGTGAGTTTTACTTTTCTCTTTTTTGCAGCTACTCTTATCGAATCAATAATATCGCCCTTCTGTCCGAATGATAAAATAATTCGGTCAATATCTTTCCCGGAGTTTAAAGCTTCCAAGACCGGTTTACGTCCGATTATCTTCTGCATTAAAAATCCAAATTACTTTTTCAAAAATTCGGATAATTCAACTTCTGTTTGTTCGCTTGTGTTCATATTCTTAAGCACAGCTTTTCCGCGTTCATATTCTTCACCGCCAACCATCAGAACTTTTTCTTGCTTCACGCATTTGTGCTTTTACACTTCGGAGTGTATAATCAATTTCAACAGTCTGATCTTTTACTCTCAGATTTGTTGCAATTTCAAAAACTTCGTTATTCAATTCTTTGTCGAGACGAACAATATAGTAATCAATTCTGTTTTTCTTTTCCGGAAGTACACCTTCATTTTCGCATGCTAATAGAATTCTTTCGATACCGGCAGCAAAACCGACGCCTGGAACTTCTCGCTCGCCAATTTCTTTAACTAACAGATCATATCTTCCGCCACCGCATAAGGCTGACTGTGCTCCCACACTGTCACTTACAATTTCAAATGTTGTATGCGTGTAATAATCCAGACCTCTTACTAACTTCGGATCAATCTCAAACGGAATGTTTGCTTTGGTTAAAAGGTCTTGCACGTTAGCAAAATGCTCCCGACTTTCATCATCCAGATGATCCAACAATAAGGGAGCATGCTCCATGATCTTCTGATCTCGCTCGTCTTTACTGTCAAATAAACGCAGAATATTAGTTTCAAACCGATTCTTGCTATCTTCAGACATATCATTAACTTTATCAGCTAAGTAATTACGCAGTAACTCTTTATACGCTTCTCTTGAAGAAGGGATTCCTAGCGAATTTATTTTAAGAGTTAGTTTTTTCAATCCGAGCTTCTGAAATATCTGATAAGCCATTATTATCATTTCGGTATCCAAACTCGGACTCGTGCTCCCGAGCGCTTCCGCTCCAAATTGATGGAATTGTCTGAATCTCCCGGCTTGCGGTCTTTCTTGTCTGAACATGGGAGCAAGATAATAGAGTTTATTGCTTATCCAAAGAATGTTCGATCAATGCTCTAACAACAGAAGCGGTCATTTCAGGTTTTAGAGTTATGCTCGTTTCACTTCTATCAAGGAACGTGTACATTTCTTTGCTTACAATATCGGTAGCTTCACCGATTCCCCTTTTGAATAATTTAGTTTCTTCAAAAATCGGGGTTCTGATCTCTTTGTAATTGAAATTGCTTATTACCTTGTGAACAATTGTTTCAAGATATACCCATTTCCAAATATCCTCTGGCAAAATATCTTTTGTGCCGGTAATCGCTTTGATCATATAATTAATTGTTTAATGTGTAATGAAGATGGTTACAGGTTACGTTCTTCCTGTTCAAATATTTCTAATATTTCATCAGCCGTTTCTGCCAGCAGTAATTTATTATGAATTTCTTCTTTATTCATTATTCGCGAGATTCTACTCAACATCTTAATGTGATCACTTACTGCATCTTCCCTGCCCACCATTAAGAAAATCATATTCACTGGTTTTCCGTCAACAGAGTCAAAGTCAATTGGTTCTTTCAACTTAGCAAAAACTGCAACTATCTCTTTGACGCCATCTGTTTTACCATGTGGAATTGCAAATCCATTACCAATACCGGTGGACATTATCTTTTCACGCTCAAGAACAACTTGTCTAACTTTTTCAAGATCAATTACATTTTCGTTATCCTTGAGTGTATCGATCATTTCGTTGATAACGTCTTCTTTCGATGTACTTTTAAATTCGGTTATAATTCTTTTTTTATTTAAAATATCACTTACATTCATTTTATATTTTTCATTTATTTTGTCTTTAAAATTACTAAAGCCTTCAAACTTATCCTATTAGCAATAATAAATTTAGTTAATATTTTTTCTTGTCTACTAAAATCATAAAAGTTAATTTTCAACATAATGAAAAAATATTAGTGAGGATTAAATGGATATCAAAAACAAAACAATGCTTGTCCTTGGCGGATGGGGCTTAGTGGGAAACGCTGTTACTAGAAAGTTAGTAAATGAGAAACCAAAAAAAATTATTGTTACTTCATTGAGACGAAGTGAGGCGGAAGAGCATGTTTCAAATCTTAAAGCAGATTACCCGGATTTGCCCGGTGATTTCTTTGTTCCATGGTGGGGTAACATTTTTGTAAGATATGATTTTAAAGATATCAACAGATTAGATCTTCTGCAATCGAAAGAATCCAGACAGATATTGATCTCCGATACGATGGAAGAAATGAGCAAAGAAATTCTTCACGAATCATCTATATACAAACTGCTTGATGAACATAAACCCGATATTATAATAGACAGTATCAACGCTGCTACAGGTATTGCTTATCAGGATGTTTACACAACATACAGAACAATTAAAAAAACCATGGAGAACAATCCTTCTGTTGACGAACTGATTGAACAAACGGAGAAATTATTCAGCACACTTTATGTACCCCAGTTGATAAGACATATCCAGTTGCTCTACGCATCAATGGAGGAATTTAACACACAAGTTTATTTAAAGATTGGAACAAGCGGAACCGGCGGTATGGGCTTGAATATTCCTTATACACACAGTGAAGAAAAACCTTCAAGAGTCTTATTGAGTAAATCTGCCGTAGCAGGCGCTCATACCTTACTTCTGTTTTTAATGGGCAGAACTCCCGAAGGACCAATTACCAAAGAGATAAAACCAACTGCTGCTATCGCCTGGAAAAAGATAGAATATGGTGAGATAACCAAAGCCGGTAAGCCGATTAACTTGATTGATCTGCCGATTGAATCAGCTGTTAAACTTGAAAAGAAATTCAAACTTCATTTGGATGAACCTTTTCCGACAACCGGTGAAACTCTAAAATCAATTTTTATTGATACAGGGGAAAACGGAACTTTTTCACGAGGGGAATTTGAGACTATCACTTCGCAGGGACAGATGGAATACGTTACGCCGGAAGAAATCGCTCAATCTGTTATTTACGAATTAAAAGGAGGCAATACAGGTCACGATATTATTAACGCTTTGGATAATGCAACTATGGAGCCGACTTATAGAGCCGGTTTCCTTCAGCATCATGCAGTTGAAAAATTAATTGAATTGGAAGATCAGCACAACAAAGAAAGTGTAGCTTTTGAATTATTAGGTCCTCCGAGACTTTCAAAATTACTGCACGAAATAAATCTGCTTCGTCATGTTGCACTTACAATGAAAGCAATTGTTACAGCATCAGCAGCAGAATTATCAGAAAAGATGTTCAATTTATTGAAAGAGAACAACGACCTTAGAAGTGAGATCATTTCAATTGGAATACCGATACTTTATCCCGACGGGAAGTCACTACTGCGCGGCAACCTTATGAAAATTCCGCCATACCGCGGAGAGGATGAATTGGAAATCACACAAGAAAAAATTGACCTATGGGCAAAGGACGGCTGGGTTGATCTGAGAGAAGAAAATATTGTTCTATGGCAGAAGAGATTAAAAGAACTTATTGAGGAAGCCGAAACAATCCCAGACTACGATACAAGCTCGCTGCATGTTAGAAATAAACGGTACTGGAACAACTTTGAAGAAATTGATATAGGTAAAGTTGTAAGCTGGATATTCATCCACGAGGAACGCGGTTTAAGGATGAAAGCATAATCCATATGGCGGCAAAGTCGTAAGTGAAAAGGCAAACGTGAAATGTGAAAAAACAACATCAACATTTCATGCTTTTATTTTGACATTTGACATTTCACTTTTGTTTAAGAAAAATATATTTTGTCATAAAATATCTTAACAAAAAAACAAAGATTTAAGTTGTAATACTATAATAGGTCTATGCGAAGCAATCAAATTTGATTGCTTCGCTGTTTTTTAAAATCTCACTCTAAAACTCATCTATTTCAAACGGTAATCTAGCTTGAACTTTACTTCCCTTTAACAGGTCAAAAGCTTTTGAATAATGATCAATAACCCTATTTATTTCTGGACCAAAAACTTTTTGTGAAGTATCATCAAGCAAGGTTTCGAAGAAGACTTCGAAAGGATCTCTAATTTCAGGATACTCAACAACTCTGTAATTTTCAATACCCGACATATTAGCAGCCATTTCAATAGCTTTATCAAGACCACCAAGCTCATCTACCAATCCAATTTTCTTTGCCTGCAATCCTGACCATATTCTACCTTCTCCAATTTTATCAACAGCGCTGTAATCCATATTTCTTCCGGCAGCAACATTACCTACGAATTGTTTATAAACTCTGTTTACTTGTTTCTGCAGAACTTGTTTTTCATAATTTGTCAATCTTCTTAATCCCGAAACAAAATCTGAATATTTCCCTGTCATTACTTTATCGAAAGTTATGCCCAATTTATTATCAAAGAATTTTTGAGTATTTGGGATCAGTGCAAACACACCTATTGAACCAGTTAATGTTGTCGGCTCTGCAATTATCTTATCAGCACCGCACGAAATGTAATACCCGCCCGAAGCCGCATATTTACTATAGGAAACAAGGAATGGTTTTTCTTTTTTAGCCAGTTCAACTTCATTCCATATTATATCGGAGATCAATGCACTACCGCCTGGAGAATTAACCCTCATTACAATTGCTTTAACTTTTTCATTTCTTCTCGCTTTCCGTATTGCTTTTACAATGTTCTCTTTCCCTATTGTTGTTTCGTCACCCTTACTTGAATTGATTTCCCCGACAGCATATATAACAGCAATTCTATCGCTTGTGTATGGTTTTTCTTTACCTTCAACTTTCATGTATTTTTTTAATGAAACAGTTTTTAATTTTTCATCTGAACTTTTACCAGTCAGTGATTTCAAATACTCATCAACATCAACTCGATATTTAAGGTTGTCAACTAATTTATATTTTATTGCGTCTTCAGGAGATTGAACAAGAAGATTATCTTGAAGTTTTTTTAACTCATCAACATTTATTTTTCTTGCTTCAGATATCTTTTTAAGAAGATAATCATTTTCAGAAGTTAAGAACGCTTTCGTCTGCAGCCTATTTGCATCACTCATCTTATCAGATATGAATGGTTCAACAGCACTCTTGAATTTTCCCACTCTGATCACCTGAACTTCGATATCTAATTTCTCCAAAGTCTTTTTGAAGAAAGTCAATTCGGCATAAAGTCCTTTGAAATCCATATCACCGGTGGGAGTAAGAAAAATACTATCAGCCACAGAACCCAGATAATAGGCTTTCTGAGAAATATTATTCCCATGCGCAATGATAAATTTACCCGACTTTTTAAAATCCAATAAAGAGTTACGAATTGGTTCAAGAATTGACCAAGTGCCTGCATTTATATCATCTAAGTCTAAAAATATTCCTGAAATGTTATCATCTTCTTTTGCCTTTTGGATGTTTTTAATTACATCGTTGAGTCCAATCTTTTTACCAATATTCGACGAAATAATATCCGGCAATCCAATCGGATTAAAGTAAGATCTTTCAGGAAGTTCATGTTTCAATTCTAATTTTAATATTGTATTGGGAGAGATGGTAACATCCTCGTCAGTATCTACCATTGCTACTAGTCCCATCAAGAAAAAGAAGGATAAAACCATAAGCAGAATTATTGCAGAAATTGTACCTAATACAGAAGCGAAAAAATACTTTAAAAATTGTTTCATGTTCTTTCCCCACTTATAAAAAAAATGAATAATTAAATTTACGGAGATATTGTTTCTGTTTCACTAGATTATTTTGTAGGAGTATTAAGATTTTTTAAAAAAGAAAAACCAACTATAAAAAGCTGGTTTTTCCTTAAAATGATATTTTGTTATAGATTAGTTAATTAGTGGTTCCCGAAATGGAAATACTCGCTCTTCCATTAGGTCCGTTAACTTCAATATTTATAGTAATTTCATTAGGATTAATGTCATCAGGTTTTGTGTCAGCAACAGTAAAATGAAACGAGGTATGTCCAAACTGAACATCCGGCAAAGTAACAGCAATATCTCCGCCAGCTTCTGCATCACCGCCAGTTGTAACTTGAACATTATAGCTATTACCTAGTGCAAGCGGATTGCCATTCTGATCCATTACAGTATATGTGAATGACTGAGAACCTCCGTTTGGTATATTTATAGAAGTAGGTGAAATTGTTAGAGTAGGAACACCGGAAAATAGGATTCTGGTTTTCGTACTTATCG
>QILJ01000312.1 GCA_003233295.1 Ignavibacteria bacterium
GTTACCGAGGAAGACAGCTATTCGGTCGACACTCCCAAAGACTTACAGCTAGCAAGAAAATTTTATACAAGATATTTGAACCGTCAAAAAAGGATGGGGAAGAAATGAGCGAACCGAAAAAAATGAGTATTGCAAATATCCCGACATCAATTCAAATGGTTGAATTCAGCGGTACAAAATTTTTAGTTAAAAGAGATGATCTTACCGGGTCACTTTTATCGGGAAACAAGATCAGAAAACTCGATTATATTTTGGCTGATGTGAAAAAGAAGAAAGCCGATTATCTCTTTACCTGCGGCGGCGATCAGTCGAATCATGCAAGGGCTACAGTTATTGCTGCTAAACAGATAGGAGTAAAAACAAAATTATTCTTATGGGGAAGTGATACAAAAAATGCTGATGGAAATCTATTCCTCGATAAATTAACCGGCACTAAGATAAAATATCTTTCCAATGCAGAGTATAATAATGTGATCCAGATAATGCTGAAGGATAGTAAACGGCTTCAGAAAAAAGGGAAGAAAGTTTATGTTCTCCCTGCCGGCGGTTCTACTCCACTAGGTATTTGGGGATATATGGTATTTGGGGATATATAAATTTTATGCGCGAGTTAAATGAACAGACTGATTTGAAAAAACTCAAGGGAATTTTATCCGCGGCTGGGAGCGGCGGTACTTCTGCAGGAATGCTGCTCGGCGCTGCAATGCTGGGACTGAATCTAAAAATATACGGCGTGAATGTTGTCGATGACGGGGAAACAACACGAAATACAATTATCGAGTTAGTTGAAGACTGTATTAAGGACTTTAACTTAAAGGTAAAAGTTGATTATAACAATCTGGTAATAATGGACGGCTACTCAGCAGAAGGTTATAAATCAATTGCAGATAATAAATTAAAACTGATCAAAGAATTTTTCCGAAGCAGCGGAATCCTTCTTGATCCGGCATATACAGGAAAAGCCTTTTATGCATACCATGAAAACTTTCTAAAAGGGAAAAAGAAAAGTAATGTAATGTTTCTGCACACGGGTGGAATTTTTGGTATATTCTCTAAAAGAAGAAAATATCTTGGGGTATAAAATGAGTGAAAAGATCAGAGTTATAGTTGCTAAGTCAGGCTTGGACGGACACGATAGGGGCGCCAAGGTTGTTGCTTCTGCGTTGAGAGATGCGGGTATGGAAGTGATTTACACAGGTTTAAGACAGACTGCTGAAATGATAGTTGAAGCGGCAATACAAGAAGATGTTCATGCGATTGGGATAAGCGTGTTATCCGGGGCGCACAATACTATATTCGGCAAAGTACTGAAACTAATGAAAGAAAAAGGGATGGATGATGTTCTGCTTTTCGGCGGAGGAATTATTCCCTATGAAGATATTGCTAAATTGAAAGAGATGGGCGTGGGCGAAATATTTACTCCCGGCGCTTCAACACAGGATATAGTTAAATTTCTTACAGACTGGGTTGAAAAACATCCGAGATATTAATTAAGTTTTTGTAACGACTTATTTTACAATTCATATCTAAAACAAATAAACTATTAAGAGTGGACCCACCGAAAAATAGAATTTTATATTTAGACCTAATGCGCGCCTTTGCAATTTTGATGATGCTTCAGGGGCATACGGTTTCCGTATTTCTTGCAGATCAATACAGAGATATGGAATCGGTTGTTTACTCAAGCTGGCACATAATCCGCGGATATACTGCCCCGATCTTTATGTTCACAGCGGGAGTCGTGTTTACTTATCTGTTAACACTGAGAAAAATTTCTTTCAATGAAAACCCGCGAATTAAGAAAGGGATCAAAAGAGGTATCTCGCTCATATTGATCGGGTATATTTTAAGATATCCGACTTACAAAATTTTTGATTTTTCGGATGTAACAACACAGCGGTGGTTTACATTTTTTGCCGTAGATGCGCTGCATTTAATCGGAGCGGGATTATTGTTCATTCTTCTATTTGAGTGGATAAGTTCAAAATTGAAGATAAATAATTCTATTGTCTTTGCATTTTTTGCTATTGGTATAATGGTTATTTCACCTTGGATAAATTCAATAGCTTGGGGAGAAATTCTGCCGATACCTTTTGCTAATTATTTTACTTTCAAGTTCGATTCGATATTCCCGCTCTTTCCATATCTTCAGTATATGTTTGTCGGTGCTGCTGTTGGAGCGCTGCTTAGCAAGTATCCGAATCTTTATAAAAATATATCGGCAAATTTTGTAATTCTGTTTTTCGGAATAGTTTTTGTTTTCCTCTCTAGGTATATTTATTCAATAATTGATAGTTCCGGAGTTAATGATTATTCGGTGTCGTTAAACAGAATCGGTGTTGTATTAATTTTAAATAGTGTTTTTGCGCTGATATCATTAAAGATCAAATCAATTCCAAGATATATAATCGTTGCAGCGAAAAGTTCTTTGTCCATATACATAATTCATCTTGTAATTCTTTACGGCTCACCGTGGTCATTGGGATTGGATCATTTATTCGGCAGAAGTTTTTCCGTTATACTCACAATTCTATCAACTATAATAATGATAACTTTAATGATACTAATTTCATTAAGAATAGATAAATTTAGACTTAAAAAGAAAAGCAGTTTATTAGAAAGAAATTCCGAGTAAATAATTAAATGAGAGAATCAGAAAATACAGATCCGAACTTGAAAGATGATGAGCAGACGTTTGAAAAAGCTTTACGCCCAAAGATGTTTTCCGAGTTTACCGGTCAAAAAAAGATAACAGATAATTTAAAAGTTTTTATCGGTGCGGCTAAGAAAAGAGGAGAGGGTTTAGACCATGTTCTCCTTACGGGACCGCCGGGATTGGGTAAAACAACTCTTGCAAATATTATTGCAAATGAGATGGGCGTGAGAATAAAAGTATCTTCCGGACCAGTTCTAGAAAAGCCCGGCGACCTTGCTGGAATTCTTACAAACCTTGAGGAGAAATCTGTTCTATTCATCGATGAAATTCACAGGCTCAGTCCTGTTGTTGAAGAATATCTATACTCGGCAATGGAAGATTACAAACTTGACATAATGATTGACAGCGGACCTAACGCTCGCAGTGTTCAAATCAAATTGCCTGAGTATACATTAATTGGCGCTACAACGCGGGCAGGACTTTTAACTGCACCTCTGCGCGATCGGTTTGGTATCAAGTTCCGTCTGAATTATTACGACAGTAGGCTACTGAAAAATATCGTTCACCGCTCGGCTGATATTTTGAACATATCCATTGAGAAAGAAGCTGCGTTTGAATTAGCAAAAAGATCACGGGGAACTCCGCGTATTGCAAACCGTTTATTGAGACGAACGCGCGACTTTGCTGATTACGAAAATCTCGATGCGATAAATATTGATATTTCGAAAAAGGCATTAACCGCTCTTGAGGTTGATGAGTACGGTCTGGACGAAATGGATAAAGATATTATTCTTTCTATTATTGAAAAATTCAACGGCGGTCCGGTTGGCTTGAATACTCTTTCTGTAAGTGTAAATGAGGATGCCGGAACAATTGAGGAAGTTTATGAGCCGTTTTTAATTCAGCTTGGATTTATCCAGCGTACTCCAAGGGGTCGCGAAGCTACCGATCTTGCTTACAAACATTTCAATAAAAAAAGAACAAAGAAAGGATTAGATCAGGAAAGCCTGTTCTAATAACCATATGAGATTTAACAACCTGACTAGTGCAGAATTAGTAAATAAGTTAGATGAAATAAAAATATTCATGTTCGATTTGGATGGAGTACTACTTAAAAATTCAGAGGACAAAGAAAATATCTATCGGCAGATGACAGAATTCTGCAATGCTCTAAGAATAGACAATCGTTTTACCGGTATTATTACTGCCGGAGATGAAGATGTGCTAACTACAAAACTAAATGAATTGGAGAATTGTTTTGTTTTAACTTCATCATTGAATAAAGAAAAATTGATGAAAGAGAAACTAGATCAATTGGAATTAGATTTCAATAATCTATTTTATATGGGAGATGATATATTGGATCTTCCGCTTCTACAGAAGGCGAGAATTAGCTGCGCTCCAAATAATGCAAGGCGCGAAGTTAAAAGAGCAGTTGATATAGTTCTGGATGAAGATGAGAGTTATAATATTCTTGATACAATTCTGCAGTTAAGCAGAAAGAAAATTTAAAAGAATAATGATTGAACTTAGTAAGCATATAACCCTACTTATATTTTTTCTTTTAGTAATATCTATGATTTCTTGCACTGGCGATGAAATAAAACCGGAAGTTGATCTTACACTGGAAGAAGAAAACATGCCCGTTCAAGAAAGCTGGGATTCCAAAGTCATTTTTACAGAAGAGGGCAAACTTCAGGGAGTACTTTATTCCGACCATATGAGAGAGTACAAGGAACCGAAAGAGAAACTGTTGGATGGTGTGAAGATAATTTTCTACAATAAAGAAGGTAAACCGACATCACAGCTTACGGCAAAGAAAGGTAAAATTGATGAGTTGACACAGGATATGTATGCCATTGATAGTGTTGTAGCGATCAATGACAGCTCACATGTAAAACTTGAAACAGATGAACTGATGTGGCGTAAGAAAGATGAGAAAATTGTTACGGATAAATTTGTTCGTATAACATCCGATAAAGAAATTATTGAAGGCTATGGTTTTGAATCCGATCAGCAGATAAAAAATTATGTGATACGAAACGTTACCTATCAAACTGTCACACAGAAGAAAAAAAATGCGAAGTAGAATTTTAATATTGTTTTTTATCACAAGCGCATTGCTTGCCCAGCCGAAAACTGAAACTATTAAAGTAATTGGGGATAGTCTGATCGGGCGTGTTGAAAACGGGGAATCTATTAGAGAAGTGATCGGAAATGTTGTAATGACACAAGGTGACGTGAGGATTACTTGTGACAAAGCAATTCAGAATCTTACGAAGAATAATCACGCAAGACACTATTGAAATACTGACTGAAAGAGCTTTCTATTTTGGCGAAGAACAATTTACTTACTCGGATACAAATATCACGTTGGAGGATGGTCATTTTGTTCTCACTGCTGATACCGGCTATTATTATTTCGATATTGAAAAAGCAATTTTCTATTCCGATGTACAGCTTGTGGATTCTGTGAGTATTTTGAATTCCGATAAACTCACATACTATAACAAAACTAGTAAAGCCGTTGCCGTTGGTAACGTGGAAATAATCAGTGAAAAATCAGCGATCTACGCTGACAGCTTGGTCCATTTCCGAAATATCAATCATTCCGAAGCTTTTAATAATGTTGTTATTAACGATTCGAAAAATGATTTGAATATTACAGGGAATTATCTTATTGATGATGGGGAACAGAAGTACACCCGTATAACAGGCGCGCCTTTATTGAGGAAAGTCGATACTACATCGTCAGGTCAGCTTGACACTCTTTATATCCGTTCAGCAATAATGGAATCAATCGGAGACTCAACGAATAGACTGATAGCAACAGATTCAGTAAAGATCATACGAGCTGATTTCGCTTCTGTAAATAATATCTCAATTTTGTATAGAGACGAAAATAAAATATTGACCTACAAAAGAGAAAATGATATTATACCACCGGTTTTGTGGTACACTACTTCACAAATGGTTGGAGATACTATCAATATATATTTAAATAAGAGTCAGCTTGAATGGATTGATATAAGAGGTAATGCAACTATTATATCACAGAATGAAGATTATGAATATCGCTTTGATCAAATCACTGGAGATAGGATAGAACTCCATTTTGGTGAGCAAGGACTAAGAGAAACAGATGTGATTGATAATGTTTTGAGCATTTATTATATGTACGAAGACGGTGAGCCGAACGGACTGTTAAAATCAAGTTCTCAAAGAGCGAAAATGTTTTTCGAAGATAATGCCGTTGTGGATGTAAGATTGTATAAGTCCGTAGAAAGTGAGTATCACCCGGAAAATTTAGTAGAGGGAAAGGAAAAGGATTTTACTTTACCGACTTTTATTATTTATAATATTAAACCGGATCTAAAAGATTTATTGAAGGGGAGTAGATAAACATGTCCAAAATACTATCGTTAAGAAGTGAAGACCTTGTTAAAGTTTATAAAAAGAGAACAGTAGTTGATAAAGTATCGGTAAGTGTACAACAAGGAGAGATTGTTGGGTTGCTAGGTCCGAACGGTGCGGGAAAGACAACTACTTTTTATATGATTGTGGGAATGATCAAACCGAAGAGCGGAAAAGTATTTCTGGACGAGAAAGAGATTTCATCGGAGCCAATGTACAAGCGGGCGAAAATGGGTATAGGGTATCTTCCGCAAGAGGCATCAGTTTTTAGAAGATTGAGTGTTGAAGATAATATCATGGCTATTCTTCAGATGTACAAGATGACAAACGAGGAAAGAAAAGCAAAAACAGAATCACTTCTAGAAGAATTGAATATAATGAATATTCGCAAGAGTAAGGGCTTCCAGCTTAGCGGAGGTGAGAGACGAAGAACTGAAATTGCAAGAGCGCTGGCGAACGATCCTAAATTCATTCTGCTTGATGAACCCTTTGCCGGAGTTGACCCGATAGCCGTTGAGGATATCATGAACATCGTTGCAAATTTAAAACATAAAGGTATCGGAATTTTGATCACTGATCATAATGTGCACGAAACCCTTGGTATTGTTGACCGGGGATATATTCTCATAGAAGGAAAACTTTTCAGAGAGGGAACTGCGGATGTTCTTGCTAACGATGAAAATGTAAGAAAACTTTATCTTGGAGAGAAATTCAAACTGGAGCGATATTAGCCAGCAAGATATGTTACATCGCTCTTGATATTAATGGTTCTAGATCCGGTAAACCCCATTTACCTTTATACACATTATACAACTTGATTGGAAGTTGAATTAGCAAGGGTTCTTTTTTAATATCCAGCCAAAATACGATTGTTTTCATATTCCCCGGTGCCATGGCAGTGCAGCCGACGGTTGAATCAGCCGGTCCGTTCCAATTGTGCAGAAATATACATGATCCCTTTTTCTGCGTAACAGGAGAGCAATTGTTATCAACGAAAACTCCGAATCTATACCAAGGATCAGCTTTCCACATTCTTTCTGACGAGCTCCAGTCAACTGTATCAACTTCATCATTTCTGACAATTTGATTGTAGAACTTGGACTTGGGGTCATCAACACATTCAGTATTTCCGGTGACTTGTATGTAAGGGATTTTCAAACCTTTCAATTTCTTTTTGGGAAGAAAACCAAAAGCTCTAGTCAAACTAAAAACGCCAGCAGGACTTTTCCCGTCACCTTCAACTTTATCTTTCATCCCTTTGTGGTCAATTGGCATCAAGCCTTTTCCCACAGCAAAACCATTTTTACCAATAATGATCGGTATCGGTTCGGAAACTAAATCCCAGTTCGATTTTTTATTCCGTTCAAGTCTAAACAAAGTACCATCTGAAACGCTTGCCGAATCTGTGAGTACAACAATTATCTGTTCGGCTTTATCTATTGGTGTCTCTTTACTATCCTCTTGTGAATAAAGTACAGAGACAAACAGGATTAAGAGTACAACGATACATTTAAATTTTAAAATGGCGGACATAAATACTCGCAAATAATTATAAGTTGATCGATGAGAATCAGCTAACTATGATTTAAATTCTCTAATGATCTTTTCAATTTCTTCTTTTGATATACCGGTGCCGTATGTTATCTCTTTATCGTCATTACCGGGTTTTGTTCTGTTAAGCTTAATTGGTTCATAGGTCGGATTACCCGCACGGGCAATTAACCTGTCCTCAATTTCCCCGAGGAAACCAGTAGTGCTTTTTGGATGATACGAAGAAAGGTCACCGTTATAAGACGAAACCGATGAACCCGGGTTCATCGAATTTGTTTCGAAAGCGAGGGTCTTGATATTCATCAGATGTTTGGCGGAAACGTTCTCTGAGATAATTGATCCTCCCCATGTGCCGACGCCAAGCGTCATCGAAGGCATAAGTGCGGTTGTGTATCCGACCGCTCCAAGGGAACTAGGTGTGTTCACCACAATTCTGAACGCCGGTTTTTCCAAAGCAAATTTCATTATTACTTCTTTGTCATTCGAATGGATAACCATTGTATGACCAATACCTCCAAACTCTAAAAGATTGATACATCTATGACATCCTTCAAGCCACCCGTCAACAGTGTAGAAAGCAAGTATAGGCGATAGTTTTTCCATGGAAAGAGGTTCAACCCTTCCGACTTGTGTGCACTCGGCAATGAGTACTTTGGTTTCTGATGGAACAGGGAAACCGGCAAAATCTGCGATGTACGTTGCAGGCTTGCCAACAATTTCGGGATTTATTCTTCTATCCTTTATTACAACCGATTCTAGCTTTTTCTTTTCTTCTTCATTCACAAAATAACATCCGAGTTTTTTAGCTTCGTCTATTACATAATTTTTAATAGAACGATCAACAATCATTGATTGTTCGGATGAACAGAGCGTCCCGTTATCAAATGTGGTTCCTGTAACGATATCGGCAACGGCTTTTTTATAGTCGGCTGTTTTTTCAATGAATGCCGGAACGTTTCCCGACCCGACTCCGTATGCAGGAGTGCCAGCGCTGTAGGCTGCTTTAACCATAGGGTTGCTTCCGGTTGCTAGGATCACCGATACATTTTTCTCTTTCATTAATGCTTCTGTACCTGCTAATGTCGGAGTGCTGAGAACGTGCATCAATCCTTTCGGTGCGCCGGCAGCTTCCGCAGCTTCTGCTACTGTTCTCATTGCTTCGGTAGTGGATATTACTGCTTTCGGATGAGGCGAAGCAACAATAGCATTTCGTGTTTTCAGTGAGATCAATGCTTTGAACATTACAGTTGATGTAGGATTAGTTGACGGAATCAAAGCTGCGACAACACCCATCGGTTCTGCAATTTTTACGATCTTCCCGTTTTGCTGAACGTCAATAACTCCTACGGTTTTCAGATCTTTGATAGAATCATAAACAGCTTTGGTGCCGAATTGATTTTTGAGAATTTTATCTTCCCATTTACCGAAACCTGTTTCTTCATGAGCTAATTTCGCTAATCGTTCGGCATCAGCGTACCCGGCGTCAGCCATTGCTTTAACAACTTTATCTACTTGTTCCTGATTAAAATATTTGAACTCGGCTTGGGCTTCTTTAGCAATTGCAACTAAATCTCGTACTTCCTGTATAGATTGTAGGTCTTTATCAATGTTCATTATAATCTCACTCTATTATCATTGCAAAATATGAATTAGAGAGTAAAACGTCAATGTAAAGATATTAAAACTATTCTAACATGATTTTCAGTAAACAATAGGTAATGCAACTACTTTGTAGTTGGTTCGATCGTTTCTTGTTTCTTTTTTATTATATTCATGTTAGGTCGCCTTTCTTTTTAGAAATTTATATTCTCACTTTTCTATATAAAGTGAGATCTTTTTTCTTGGTCGCAGCCGGAGTTAAAACTGTGCATCTCACTATAGTTTCAAAAAATTTAGAGTTAAAAAACAAATATCAAAATAGAAATAACAAATAAATAACAAGTCACAATTTCACAAAACACAAAAAGTTATACAGAAACAATTATGAAATATACATAACACAAATTGGTTTTCGGAATTTGACATGGATGTCATTGACCATTCAGTGACGTCTGTACTTTGATACTCCGGTCAACGAATGGTCGTTAACCTCAATTCTTACGAACTAAATTTTCCTAAAACCACTTTGTTCTTAGTATACAAAAGGGATATATTTAAAAATTGGAGTTTAAAACTTGGTAATTATTTGTGTTTTATAATTTGCTTTTTGGTGCAACGAATTTTATTCGTAGCCAAACCTATAGACATGCAGTCCATGGAGGTTTAGTTACTGGTTATGATTTATTAAGTTCTCAGTTTGCCGCAAATGTTTTTGAAATACTCTTGTGTCATGCAGACTCATAATCCCAAAGGGATTTTATTATTGTAGAAAAGGAGAAAATGAAGAGATCTAAATCCCATCGGGATTTAATTATAATTGCCAGTAATAAAACCTCTACGGGTTTACCAGTTTTATGGCTCATTAGTAACTATAATAATTAAATTCCTACGGAATTAGTAAAGCGAACTTTAGTGTGCTATTTGAGCGAAAGGGGACTTTCGCTCTACAGTCTAATAGTTGTATATATCAAATCAGATCGGAATTGCCGTTACCCTCTTTGATCAGTTTCTTCTGGACTTCCAGTTCATGGTTCTCTTTCATCAGATCGATTATTTTCTCATCATCGTCGTGGGTTGCAATGAAGTTATTATTCTTTCGAATCATATTATCAATTCTGTCAATCCGATATCTTTTAACGACATCTTCCGCCTTCTGCATGGCGTTCAATTCTATCTTGCCGCTTTCGTAATGATCATCCCACCGTTTGCTTATCGGTTCCTGAGCCACAGCAAAAGATGAAATAAATGTTTTTATCTCTTCATCTTTTACCTTATCGAGAATGACCGGAAGTGAAGTGTTCCCGTTTTTGTAACATCCTTCAATTACTTCCATAACCTTACGGTATTTATTATTCTTTATTTCATCCGGGTGGATATGATCAAAAATCAATTCAATGATCTCCGATTTTCCTTCCAGCAGAAGTTCGATGATATCTTTTTCAAGCGGGTTAGGCGCAGATGTATCAACTGATTGTTCAATAGATCTAGGGGTTTCGGAGATCTTAACCCGCTGACTTCTTTGAGCAGCAATGTTTTCCTTTTTGATATTCATACTCAAAAATTTATCCAATTCTTTTTCCAGAAGTTTCTCCCTAAGATTGAATTTCTTCGCGATGGTTTTAAGAAACAATTGTCTTTTCAATTCGTCGGTAACCAATGCAGAACTTTTAACAAGTTCTCTGATCGCATCAGCTTGCTTTGTCGGGTCTTCGAATGCACCTTCCAACTCGTATTGATATGCTTGATATTCCAAGAAGTTCTGTGCATTATTAATTTTCGAGTTGAATTCATCAAGTCCGAATTTGTTGATAAATGAATCGGGGTCTTCACCTTTAGGTAGAGTGACAAGTTTTACGTCAAAATCTTTTTTCAGCAGAATCTCGATACTGCGCATCGATGCTTTTTGTCCGGCTGCATCGGCATCAAAAAGTACCGTAATATTTTTAGTAAAGCGTGAAAGCAGCTGTACTTGTTCCTCGGTGAGCGCCGTGCCGGATGAAGCAACAACGTTCTTGATCCCGAATTGATGAAGTGAGATCAAATCCATATATCCCTCAACCAGAAGAGCCTTATCAATTCTTCGTATCTCTTCCTTGGAATGGAAAAGTCCGTACAGAGTTTTTCGTTTTGAATAAATTTTTGATTCCGGCGAGTTGATATACTTAGCGGCTTTCTCTTCCAGGTTCATTATTCTCCCGCCGAAAGCTATCACTCTGCCGTTTGTTGAAAGGATAGGGAACATCAGCCTTCCGCGGTATTTATCATAGAAAGTTCCATCATCGCGGGTATCAATCAGACCAATCTCTTTTGCTTTAAGCAAATTGACATTATTTTCTTTAAGGTATAACAGAAGATTATCCCAGCCAGGTTCAGCATATCCCAGCCCGAATATTTTTTGAGTCTGGGTTTTAATATTCCTCTCTTTGAAATAATTTCTTCCCACTTCACCTTCATCCGATTTCAGAAGTTTGTTGGAAAAATACTTTGCCGCAAGAACGTTTATATCATAGAGTTCTTCCAATTCGGAATTTTCATCGGAAAAGGGAGTGCTATCCTGTTTTATTTTTATCCCAAGATAGTCGGCAATCTCTTGTACCGATTCTACAAACGAGATGTTTTTGTAATCCATTAAAAACTTAAAAACATTCCCACCGGTGTGACAGCCGAAGCAGTGATATATCTGTTTATCAGGACTAACGGTAAAAGAAGGAGTTTTTTCGTTATGAAAAGGACATAATCCGATATAATTTTTCCCGCGCTTTCTTAATTGGACATATCCCGAGATAATATCAACTACATCAGCGCTGTTCCTTATATCATCTATTTGCTCTTCCGGTATTCTCATAATCTGAAGTTGAACCTACAAAATAATCGTATAAAATTGAATTTGGGAAATAAAACTAAATCTATAAATTTTCATTTCTTATATTTGAATAAATAGTTATTTAAACAATTAAAACAAAATTTTGAACAATAAAAATATACTAATAATATTACCCGCTAAAGATTTTAATTCGGAAGAATATTTGTTGACGAAGCAAGTCTTCGAAAAAAACAGATTCAAAGTTTTTATTTCATCCGATGCTTATGGGCTTTGTCAAGGGGATAATGGAATGAAAGTAAAAGCTGATGTATCGATTTTTAATATTCATGCCTCAAATTTTCTTGCAGTGATTTTTATCGGCGGGGATGGTGTAAGAAAATATTGGGATAATAAATCATACCAAAAAATTGCGAATTCCTTTGCACAGTCTAGTAAGGTAGTTGCAGCAATCTGTGCTGCTCCGATTATTTTACAAAGAGCCGGACTGCTTGACAACAAAAGTGCTACTTGTTATCCGCCTGACAGAAAAGAACTTGAAAAAGGCGGCACAAAATATCAGGATGCTAGTGTTGTGGTTGAAGGAAAAATAATTACCGGACAATCCTATTTAGCTGCCGTGGAGTTTGCGAATACGGTTGTTCAATTGATAAAAGACGAGAGAGTTAGCTAAATTAGTTTTAGAGAAAAATTAGATTAAGAATTAAGAAGAGCAAGATTAAGAATCATGATTAAGATATAAAAGCATGGAGAATGTAGATAAACACAAATATTGCAATAGCTTAGTAAAATATTCAAGATTTAAGACAAGAGAAGTTTTTATTGGAGATATTCCTCTCGGCGGAGAAAATCCTATACGCATCCAGTCAATGACCACTACCGATACTATGGACACGATAGCGACAGTTGAACAAACTATTCGTATGATCAATTCCGGTTGCGATTACGTAAGAATAACAGCGCCGAGCATTAAAGAAGCAGAGAATCTGAAAAACATAAAAGATGAACTACGCAGAAGAGGTTATAATG
>QILJ01000158.1 GCA_003233295.1 Ignavibacteria bacterium
ACCGTTTGGCACTTGAATAAAAATCATAGCCGTTCCGATCATCAATATCGCAAAACAACATTGGTAACAATTGATTAGAATAATTTATATCACCTATCCCATATTTGTATCGCCACGAAGCGCACAGCCTGTTTAGATCGTTTAGATTATTACCAAAAAACCACCCGATACCCAGCTTAGATTGATTGATGCAATTGTCCGGAGTAGCAAGAATTGGTAAATATGTTTTATATTGTTTTCTACCGTTATACGTTCTTTGGGTGGTAGGAGGAAACGACTTGCTTATAAGAACTACAATTAATAAAAATATCAACAACAGATATATTTTTTTCATAATCGTTGGTTTCCAAGTTAACATGTTTTGGTTATTTCAAATATGTGAAAATGTGAGCAACCACATCAACTGTCCAACTATTCCCAAGCATTTTACAACGTTGCGTCTTTGACATTGGTTTATTTTTATAAACCGGGTGCGGAACCAATGTATAGTTATCTGGAAATGTCTGCAAACGCTCACATTCTAGCGGTGTCAGGTAGCGGTAATGGATTGCTGAATCCTTTGCCGACTTTTCATCCGGTGAATAAAATCGTTTTATACCGGTGTGTCCTTTTAGGTCTGTGGTGTGCTTACTACCCGGATACATTTCGTGTACGATCAAACTATTCTTTACGACCAATGTGAGGCAATTTGCCTTACTGTCTTTGCGAGTTTCTATTCGCTGTTCTATCTTTCCATCCGCTTTGTATCTTCCGCGAATAGCACAACCATTTCCTTTTGGGTCTTCTAATATATCTTTCAATAAAATACCGCTATCCTCTGGTTGTATCATTTCACTATTATAAATTATTATTTTTGTATGGCTTGCACACTCATTGAAAACATCATTACCACTGACTGGTAACAGCATCCTTTCTTGTATTGCTCCGCCAGCACTTTTATTAATAGTTTCCTCACATATCCGTTTGGCTTTATCGCACTCCATGTAATACACTTTACCCTGACACTTGTCAAATCTTTTACCAACGATATATACCCGCTCCCTACTTTGTGCTGAAAGTAACGCGCTATTGATCAGTATCCAGTCAACAGCATACCCACATTCATTTAAACTTTGCAATATATATTCAAACGTTTTCCCTTTATCGTGGTGTAACAACCCCTTGACGTTCTCAAGTAAGAAATGTTTTGGTTGTGAATATTTTAATACTTCAAAAACGCTATGTATTAAGTCCCCTCGTTTGTCTTGTAATCCTTTTCTTTTGCCTGCTACAGAATATGATTGGCAAGGAAAGCCGCCTTGCACTAAATCAATGCTCTCCCAATCAATACTCCATCCTTCCCATTCTTGAATATCGCCCAACTGAACAGTGTCGGGAAAACGAGCTTGGGTTACACTGATAGCGTACTTATCAATCTCACTGGCATAATAGTTTTTAACAGGAATTCCAACACGATTTAGTGCCAATTGTCCCGCACTAATCCCGTCAAATAAAGATAAAATGTTCATTGATGTTATTGGCACCCCTATTTGATTTAACAGTAATCCGTTATTAATAAATCCCAATGTTTATGTGTTATTTTTTAAATAATTAAGATTATTTAAATTTAATTACATACCTATCAACAGCAACGCATTTAACAAATAAAGTCACCGTCCCGCCCTGTTTTTCATTTATAAGTTGGCCCGTACTAAGATTCCGATCTTGATATGCCCAGGGAACAGCATAACCCTTTCCCCAACCAACATATCACCAATTGTTTTTATAGATGAACCACCAATAACTTTAACAACAATGTCTGACCTTTAGATTTTTTCATTATTCAAATTATAACAAATTTTTTAAATAACACAAAAGATGCTTACGTCAAATCTTGGGTAGGAAAAAATCCAACCCGTCAATAGAAAATAAAGGTAGGCAATGGGGTAAATTTACTTCATTGTCCGGTCTTTGACCTGGCGCATGAATTTCTGATATTGCCGACCATTGTGGTGTATTAATGTCTTGATGTTGCCTGGCCCAACCAACCAACCCGTATCGCCTAGCATAGAAATATTTTTCTTGCCCATTTACCCATTCTAGTTCAATAACATCGTTTAAGGTTATGCCTGTTTCAAAAGTATAGCTGTTATATTTAGCAACAAATTTCATTGTGTCTACAACATCACCCGAATTAATATCCGAAGGGGTACAATCCCAATTATAAAACTGAACTTTTCGGGCGCGGGTATAACTTTCACCAATTGTCATTTGTAAAGGAATCCAACGCGATCCGGCTATATCGTTTTCTAATAATTTATAAAAACGGTTATTGCCCGGACTTGTATCCCAGTCTCGATAAATATAACCGTCTTTTACAAAAAATTTCTCCGCTAACGAGTTTTTGGTTTGTAAAAAACCATTAGGTATAATTTGTGTCTGAAATCTTTCTTGACCTCCATCGGCATTTTTAACCTCATATAAAACACCATCGCCTTTAATATAATCTAATAAATTGACAGTTGGTTGGCTAGGCGGAAGCTTTAAGTCTATTTGTAAATATCTTTCTGCACACCAGCCTGTAAAATTTGCATATTGTATTTGCCACCAGTCACTCCCGTTTACATTTTTCGGTGTGTGGGGTTGTACAATTCCCCGATCCCCTGTATTTACAGTACCTATAATTTCTCCACTCGGCGTTTTACGTACATTTAGAAACTTTGCATTAACAACGCTTACGGTATCAAATGGAACAAACTTAATTGAAACGGGTTGCTTAGTAGGTATGGGTATAACAATTTGATTAAACCAGCTTAACAAACTATTTCCCGGACAACTTGTTGTTTGTCTGGGCATAAGCTTATGCGGCAATATATATTTTGCTCTTGATAAATCTGTTTGTAAGTATTCAACTAATTGCTTTATCGCCTTTAATTGAGCTTGTGTTGGGGACTTAGATGTAAAATCCCCAATCATTGCAATACCTAATGCGTAATTGTTATTTTGTTCACCGACAACACCTGCATGATAACTAATTGTCGAAAGATTGTTGGTTTTATAAACACTGCCGTCTTGTTTAATTACATAATGGTATCCAATGCCAGGCCAGCCGCGCGTGTTTACATGATAATTTGCGATATTTTTAATACTTGTAACGCCTACGGTATGGTGGATCGTAATTGTAGTAATATCGGTGATATTACGTGTTTTATAAATATTAACAGCGTGCTTTGGTAATGAGTCTACAATATCATTTATAACCAATGGTACTGTTGTAGTTGGTTTTTCTGGAATCCACATAACATTATCCCAATCTCCAACCGTTGTATAATAGATTCTGCGTTCTGGTGGCTCAATACCCAAACGTCTGGCGCCTTGAATAGCATACTGTTGATTTTCAAAACTTGCCCAACACTCATCCCCATAAGGTACAAGTCCATCTTTAACTATGGTTTTTTCTAATGCTGCCAATGTATTATAATCAATTTTCCGGTTATCTTCGGCTATTCGTTGTAGAAAATCGAATAGTGTTTCGGTTGGCGCAGGTGGTTGTGTAATATCAAACTCAGTTGTAAGTGTTAAATCTGTTAATGGGCCAATTAAAGGCTGTGTTTTATTGGCTATCCCACCAAATCCCGGCCCCAAGTACCAAATTGCCGCCCCTAATATTTCTGGAAATTGTGCGTAATATTCGGCAACAGCCAAAATGTCATCCATTGCCCGATTTGTTTTTGGTACGTCATCGTATGTCCATCCCCATTCTGTAATTAAGACGTTCGGTCTTTTGATATTATGTTTGTCACAAGTTGAAAACAACTGCTCAAAACGACCGATATGATAATTTTTTAGATACCATATGTCATCTACTTTAAAACTGTATTCATGTAGTGCCACAGCCGCTTGATCGGGGTGTGTGGCACAGTACCTTAAATAATCCAACATCCCCTCAGTTTCCCAAGCTTCGGGCTCAGGCGTACCAGCCGAAAAACCAAACGCAGAAAATTTATAACCATCGGCGTTCATTGCCTTAGCTGTTTCTAATGCAAAATTGCCCAACCAATCCGCCCATTTTACTTCTTTACGAACTTCATTAATGGTTTCTATCCATACTAAATTTTTATCTAGTTCGGGCGGCAACCCCTGTTTGTGATAGGCCCAGTGTGTCAACGCTGCGGTTTTTGGGTCGGCATTATAATTTGGAACATCTGGATTATATCCGGGTGTTGCGCCCGCATATGGAACACTTCGGCGATAAACAGCAGTATGCGGGGTCGAACTAGTCCGCATAATATTTTGGGCGTCATAAACCCCGGTCATCCCGTCTACCGCTTTAATAAAAAATGGAATATTGGCTTGATCTAAGCGGGTTAGGTGATCCCCAATTCCAGTAGGATTTCCCCCAACGGCTGTATGAAATCCGATTTTAATAAATGCTTTTTTACCCATGTGAAAATTTTATCATAATGGGGATTATTTGTAGAGTTAAACCAACATATATTGAGATGGTAGGGAGAAATATTCCACAATACCGCTGTCCCCCCAAATTGGATACACCAATTAGACCACATCCCTATAGTTTGTCTCAATAACGACCTTCGCCGTTACATTTTGAACAAGAGGATTCACTATAGTGCGAAGGGCCGTTGGTACGAATATATCCCGCACCGTTGCAATAAGCACAGACCACCTTATTTTTTTCTTGTTTCAATTTCGCTTTAAGAGTTTTATTTTCTACTGCAAGCGGGTTCGGTATGTTGTTATACCCGCTTGCCATACCATAATTTTCGTATGCACCCTCAATCCAAACTGTTACTACTTTAATTTAATCATTGCTGGCAACTATTCCCGCGTCGTCAAATGCCTCTGCTATACACTCGTACCAGTAATTCATTTTCATCTCCATAAACTATTCTAACATTCTTAATTTAAAAGGTTCCGTTTATTAGGGCGGGCTTAGAAACCCGAAATAATTAGAGGTTATTCTTCGTTCAAGATATTGGTTGTGTTTTCAATTTTTGCTTGTAGGTCTATCCAAAAATCTTCTTTTAGCGCATTGTCAATGGCCCATCTATATACATCGTTCATACTATCAAATTTAGAATAAGCAAGATCACCATATTCTTTTACAAGACTATGTAGTTTATGGGTAATGAAAAGACAATCATCAATTGTTATGTAATTATCATGACCATTAAACATATAACCAAAAAATGCTTTGGGGTGGTTAGAATATACTTCGTCTA
>QILJ01000475.1 GCA_003233295.1 Ignavibacteria bacterium
TTTCTTTTTCCTCTGAATACTTAACCCGATAAAGTGTAAACACATTTGCAAGAGTATAAGCTGGAATTTTTGCAGCAATTTTCTTTTTAAGCTCGAAAGACGTTTCAGAATTTATCGAATTTTTAACAGACTTGTAATATGAAATCTGGTTTTCATACTTTTTGTTCTCACGCAGATATTCCTTTTTTTCTTCACTTAAAGATCGCTGAGAAAAAACAAATTTAAAAATGTCTTGTTCGTTTATGTTTATATTTTTTTTCATTTCTTATTTTTTCTAAAAATATTATCATCCAAATGTCATTCCCACGCAAGTGGGAATCTATTGTATAAAAATGGTTTAGGATTCCCATTTTCACGGGCATGACAAATTATCATCAATCCTTCATTAACAATCCCCTAATACCTTGAATAACAAGGACTTCGGAAAATTGGATTATTTTTTACAATTATTTTCTTGCAGCAATTCACCGACTTTGTTTTTCATCAATTTGAGCAGGTATTCTAATATATTATGATACTTCTGATAATATTCTCCCGTACTCATTTCTAAAGAATATGCTCGAAGGTAGTTGTTCAAACCAGGACTTACACCACCGTTCTTCAAATCTTCTGCAATATCCGTTAAGGCATTTTTTAATAGTTCTCCATCTTCTGTGCTTATTTTATACTTTGCAACGTAATCAGTTTCTAATTTATTTAGTGTGGATTTTAACCCCGCGCAAACTATTTCCGATATCTCAATTTGTGGTAAGGAACTCTCAGTTATTTCATTTACAACAAACGATTGCGCGTTTAAATACTTTAGCTTATAGACCAAAGAATTAAGCGGAATCGCAGGAAAGTGCTCAGTTTCTTCAATTAAATATTTAAACAATTTTGATAGTAGAACATTATTATCCAAGAACAAATTTCCAGGCAAAGCAGAAAACTCATCATCATCAATAACAGTATCGGTTATCTCAAAAATGTTTCCGTTAACGATGCAAATTTTTCCAAAATGGTTTAACTTTTTACAATTGCACTTTTTTATGTAATGCTCTACGGTTGTTAAAATTTTTGCAAAGAAAGAATCTGAATTTCTTAAAAGCTTATTTATATGCTGCTCTACACGGTTGGAAATAACTTTGTTGATAAAATAAATTGTTTCATCTTCATTTGTTATTTTGGGCTGCCAGTTGAGAAAAGCTGTTTGAATGGGTGCTCTTTTATTTTCCGGACTTAATACAAACAAACGCGCAATCGAATCAATTGCCAAATCTTCCAACGAAAGAGAATCACTCACTAACAACTTTTGTATGCGGCTGTAAATTATCCTTAAATGTGTGGCTGCAATTCTTGTACAGGTTTCTATAAGTGTATTCACATTTTTTCGGTTTGTACCGTAATTGCACAAAACGTTGTAAAATGAAGTTTCTCCGTGGTTTATTTGTTTATCAGAAATCATTAGAAAAAATTACTCCATTTTTCCGAGAATGGCAAAAGTTGAGGTATCTGTTATATTAAAAAAACAAGTTTAAATGCTAATTAATTCACTTATCTTAATACATATGCTGGAGGTACTATGAAAAAGTTCTATCTATTAATTTATATACTTATTATTGCTCTTTCCCAATTTTTCTTGGTAAAAACAAATTATGCACAAATATCCGAATTGAAAATTCTACCATCTGATGGTACCGCAGAAGCTATTTTCGGAATTAGCTTGTCAACTTTTGGTGATTATGCTATTATAGGTGCACCTGGAGGTGTTGGTGTTGGGTCGGCATATGTATTTAAAAGAGAAGGAGGAAATTGGATTCAGCAACAAAAATTACAAGCAAGTGATGGATTTGTTGGGAATCTTTTTGGTGAAGGTATATCCATCTCCGGTGATTACGTAATATTAGGGGCAAGACAGGACGATGATAATGGATATAGATCAGGTTCTGCTTATATTTTCCATAGAGTGGGGGATACTTGGATTCAAGAAGCTAAGTTGTTACCAAATGATGGTGCAAGTATGGATTTTTTTGGATATAGTGTTGCACTATCGGGAGATTATGCAATCATAGGCTCTTATAATGACGATGACAATGGAAATAATTCAGGGTCTGCATATGTTTTTCACAGAGCAGGAAACAATTGGATTCAAGAAGCAAAGTTACTACCAAATGATGGGGCTGCTGAAGACTGGTTCGGGTGGGGTGTAACTATTTCTGGGGATTTTGCCATAGTTGGATCTTTTAATGACGACGATAATGGTGAGAATTCTGGGGCAGCTTACATTTTTCAACGAGTAGGTAACAGTTGGATTCAAAAAGATAAATTACTAGCTAGTGATGGTGCAGCCGGTGATTGGTTTGGACGTAGCGTATCTCTTTCGGGAGATTATACAATCGTGGGTTCTAGGTGGGATGATGACAATGGAAATAATTCGGGGTCTGCCTACATTTTTCAAAGAATTGGGGACAATTGGGTGGAACAAGAGAAATTACTAGCTGATGATGGTGCCGCTGATGACTGGTTTGGTTTCAATGTATCTATCTCAGAAGATATTGCCGTTGTCGGTTCCATTGATGATGACAACATAAATGGTACAGATGCTGGTTCTGCTTACATATTTCAAAAAGATGATAATAACTGGAATCAAGTTGCAAAGTTAACATCAATTGGTGGAGAATCATACGACTGGTACGGGGCATTCACTTCTATTTATGAAAACACCTTATTGATAGGGGCTTACGGTAATGATGATAATGGAAACATGTCCGGATCAGCATATATTCATGATAATTTTTTGACAAATGATGGTTTGGTAGCATATTATCCTTTTAATGGAAATGCCAATGACGAATCTGGTAATGGAAATGATGGGATGGTAGATGGGGCAACACTCACTTATGATAGGTTTAATAATGCTAACAGCGCTTATACTTTTGATGGAATAGATGATGAAATCGTTTTTAATTTTGGACCAATAAAATCACAAACGGTTGGAACAATAAATTTATGGGTAAAATTTTATGATGAAAACAAACAGTACAATATTTTCTCTGATGAGAATTATTTGTTTAGATCACAGTTGGGTGGTGGACCCGTAAATGGCCCGCCCCAAACAACATTTTATTTTATTGTAAATGGAGAAAGCAGTTTCTGGGTACCAGAGAATACGGGATATGATTTTACCAATTGGCATATGTATACTTTTGTTTGGGATAATAATTCGAAAAAAATATATTTCGATGGGAATTTATTGGGCGAAAAAAGTGGGGGCTTTATATCCCCACCATCATCTAACCTCATAATAAGCCCAAATTCATTAGCAAGATTAGAAAGACTTCACGGAGTAGTAGATGATATAAGATTATTTAATTTATCCTTAACACAAGATGATATAATTGATTTGTTTAGCGAAGAAGGTGTTTTATCTGCGTATATAGAAGGTAAAATTGAAGTTGATAATAGTGTCCTTCCTGAAGTGCTGGTTAAACTATTAGATGAAGATGGTAATCCAATTGAGGGCATTGATGATGTTCATACCGATAATAATGGGTTCTATTCATTCACGGACCTTGCTCCTCAATACTATCAAGTGATGATCGTAGAACCATTAGGATATTCTGTGGATGAAAATCCCAAACTAGTTCATCTTCAAGCCGGAGATAGTGCTGAACTAAATTTTGAACTGACTGAACAATTAGTAAATAATCAATCAAGAAGTGCTGCCTACTGGATGTTTCAGTTTATCATAAACATTAGAGGTTGGGGTTTTGCACAAGAATCCGAATCTGATCTATATAGTTATATGAACGTAATACAAGAACATTATACACCACATTTTGATTTCTTTCAAGATTATAGTACTCTACAAGATTGGAAACAATTACTCAAACCTAAATTTTTCGCCTCTCAACACAAGAAAGCATTGAGACAACTTGCAGCATTAGTACTAAACTTTGCTTCTATGAAAATTGGGCAGTATACTGTTGTAACAGAAGATAATAAAACTGCCGGAGATGTTTTAACGTACGTTTCGCTATTATTAACAGATGAAGATAATACTAACGATCGCTTGGCAAAAGTACTGGCATTTAAAGTAAATCTGCACTTGCCAATCGGGGCAAGTATAATACCAGACGGAGATATATTATATAAAGGGTTCAAGCAAAATATTGATTGGAGGATTGAATTACCAAAAGAGTATACATTATACCAAAATTATCCCAATCCATTTAATCCTTCTACGAAAATATTTTATCAACTTCCCCAAAACAGTAACGTAACAGTTAATGTCTATGACATTCTTGGGAATAGGATTAAAACATTAGTAAATGAGTTTAAAGTTGCAGGTAAATACGAAATTGAATTTTATGGGAGCAAGTTAGCCAGCGGGGTTTATATATATCAGATTCGAGCAAATAACTATACAGCTAATAAGAAGATGATTTTAATGAAATAAAATTTCAGTTTATAGAATGTTTTTTAAGAGCCGCCTCCTGCGGCTCTTCTTTTTCAACTCGTACAACTTCACAACCCTACTCAACAGCAGACAACCTCTCCCCATCCCAAAAACGCAACTGTTTCTCAAGGATGTTTTTATACTCAACTGTGTTAGTTAGTGGGGGATTGAGTTCGCCGGATTTTACAAGCTTGTCTCTTGCCATTAAAAACGTGTCGGTGTAATTAATTAGAATAAGAAGGGTTACTTTGCTGTTTATTTGTTTATCAGGTATTGTATTGGTTCAACGGGAAATGGAATTTCTTGTTGTTTAAGTAAGGTAGATATTTAGTTTGCATATCTGACCTCAATTCTGTTTATTCTAGCTTCTTCTAGTGTAGTGTTAATTAGATAATGACGGATAAAGTCTTTTCAATTTAATCCGTACTTTTTCGTTAGTAAACTACCAATCAATTTTTGCATTTTTATTGTTTCTCTGATTTTGCCATGCATTTACTTCGGTTGTAATCTCCCCCAATGTAGAAATATGTCTGTCCAAGCACTGACTATTTAATACATGTAATTCTATTTCTGCCATATTTAACCAGCTTCTATGTTTTGGAGTATAAATAAATTCAAATCTATCTCTTAATCTCTTAGCTTCTTCAGGAGCAAATGTTTCGTAGAATGCCGAGGCAACATGTGTCTTAAAATTGTCCATTACCAACCGTATCTTTTTTGCTTTAGGATACATTCGATCAGAAATTTGCATCAGAAATTTT
>QILJ01000157.1 GCA_003233295.1 Ignavibacteria bacterium
CCTCTGCCTTAAACTCAACCTCTCTTTCCCAGGCATAAAATGTTCTTTTTCTTACCTGTCCATAATTATTGGCCTGATGTTCTACAATAACCTCCTCCCACTTTTTCACCTCCGGTACCTGTCGTGTATCCGACCGCCAGCAGATAAATCGTATCTTATTCGATATGTTAACACAAAACTCTTTCGAGGATTGCCTGTGAGCAATCTTTGAAAGTCAGTTGGTATGGTTAGTATACCCCCTTAAAAAACGGGAAAAATAGCTGACGCTAATCATGAAGGTTATTAAGTAACTGATTTTCCGACAGGACCAGATTATTGCCTGTTCTGTTTTCAGAAAGCTGAAGATTTCCTTCCGTAATGGAAAATTCAAAATCGCTTCGGCTTAAGGGCTGCCCCTCAAATATGTCGATGATGGATTTTATCGCCTGTAGCTGGCAGTCCTGGTTTGGATCGAAATGGAGTTTCATTTAACTTGCTTTTACGTTGGCAACAACCCGTTCCAAAATGGAACATACTGAATTTTTTATCTAACTCACCGATTTTAAAGATGTTTCCCAAATGCTTAATAACGGCAGGGCGCTGAGTGCCAAAAAGTTTTGCTGCCGGACAAGTCATGCAAATTTCATCAAAAGCAGCTATTACCATGTTAGCTTTTCTCAAGCAAGTGTTTCTTTATCTCGTTAATGAAGTTTCTTGTTTTTGGAAACAGTTCATCTATATCTTCTTTTGTAACTTCAGCATCTTCCATATAATCACCTTTTTGTCTAAGTTCAAAAGCACGGTGCAAGGTTTTAGAGAATTCTTTATCGAAGATGCCATTTTTTATGAATTCTCTGTCAAATAGTGAGATCGCCCCGATATGTTTTGATGTGCCTAATTGCTTCTCCTGTAAAAGAGCCAGCACTGCATAGAACATGGCATAGTACAATCGATTCATTACAGCACGCATACTCATGCATTCCTGAAGAAGAATTTCTGCCTCTTTAATAGAATCGTCAGCCTCTTTAAGCCTGTATCGTATCAGAGAAAGCAAATCATCTTTCATACAGCAACCCCCTCGTGATAAACTTTTTTAATAAAAGCAGATGCCCGAATAGGGCTGTTTTTTAAAGTATCAATGCTTATTGCGACAGGCATAACAACTACATCTTCAGGGAAACCTGCTTCCCATGCACAATCGCTTATGTATTTTTCAATAGAATGGGTAAGATGTTCTACAATAACAAGCACGTCAAGGTCTGACTCCCCGGTGGCATCTCCTCTTGCCCTTGAGCCGAATACTCTTACTTCATGCACCTTGACTTTCTTTGATACAAGTTCCTTGAATCTTTCGACTATTTTCAGGTCTTTTTTCTGCATATAGATTTTACCTTTTACTATCAGATACGTTAATGTCCTTACTCTCTTTATGGAGACCAGACCCTAACAGATACAATCTCCCTATTCTTATACCTTTTGGCAATCTCGACGGCCTTATCAAGCCCTTCCTTCGGAATCATAATTATTCCTCCTTTTTGAGCAGTATATGTTTTAGAGATACTCGTCTTTACTGTTCCGAACCCCTTCTACTCTAAAAAGATGTACATCACTTATCCCCCCACTTGATATCTTCAAGGTTTTCCTTTTTTATTTCCACATATCCTTTAACAACCTTTTCACTGATTTGCGGTTCAAAACGAATCTCTGAAATGTAATCACCAAAGACTTCACTTGCTTTCTCATTACCCTCGATAACAAGCCTGCCAAAACCACCTTCACCCCAGTGGACAAACCGGTTCTCACCGAAAAACACCCGTCTGCCCTGCTGCAAGTAGATTCTTGCTGTCTCGCTTATAAAACCGATATAACAATCAACCAGTAATCTTTCGAGGTTGTCAAATTTGCATTTCGTCTCTTTCCAAAAAGATTCAAGGTTTTTCATCTATTAGCTCCCGTCTGCTTTTAGGGGATTATTAAACACCAGAGAAAGATTAAATCCTTTTCCCTTTCTTTCCATAATTTTTTCGTTCATTTATTTTATGTCTCTTTTACGCCTTTATTACGGCATAGTAAGTTCCTCACCCGGTAATACCGAATTTCTGCAAGATATTTTCGCTTACCAAATCATTTAAGTTCAATCTTCTTAGATTTTCCTCTGTCCAAACATCTTTGTAAAAGATGACTTTCCTAACTCCTGATTGTTCCATAAAGTCAGGTTCGGGAAGTCCATGTTTAAGACAATTTTCAACAATCTTTATTGTTCCTCTCCCCCAGCTCTCTATAAATCCGGCAAAATAGAAGACCTTGGCTAAAAGAGAATTTTTTGGCTTTGATAAATGGGCAGTCGTTAATTTCTCTACCGGAACTTCAGCAGGTAATTTCCCTTCATTAATAATCACGATACTATCACTATACACTCTTATTTGTATTGTAGAGGTCCCGATATAATCTCTGTGTATCAATGCGTTTATTATTGCCTCCCTTAATGGCTTTATAAGGATACATTGATAGGTTGTTATGATAAAAGTATCAAGTATATCGGTCTTTGTAAAGTTATGCTTTTAAATTGTAGTGGATGGTTGTATACTGTTTATAACCAAAACCTTAGAAAATAAGGAAAGGACAGCAGGTAGTCTGATAAGTTTTTGTGGCGCATAGCGGCAACGCCTAAACGTTTAGGCAGACTACCCACTTAACATCTTCGTACCAATAAAATAGCACATATAACCGATGAATAGATAGTGGAATGAGAAAAACGCTTAAAACCTTCCAAGGTATTTAAGATCTTTTTTTCTCAGAGAAAACATGGAGGAGAAGATGAAAAAAATGAGTTCATGGAATTGACCGGCACAAACGGTCAGCTGTTTTTGAAACCGGACAGGGAAGCTTTTACCATGCAGACAAGATAGAAGTGAGTGGAGCACTCTGTTTTATCATCAACCCATATAAGTTTAAGGATCATCGAGGATTCCCGGAACAAGACGGACAAGAAAGACAGCCGCAATATGAGAATCCGAATAAACATCTTGTTATACTAAAGAACATCATCCGGGCTGTTACTTAAGAATGGGATAATTCCTTCGAAGGAAGAGAAAAAGCTGCTTCTTTCCCTGAAGACCGGTTTTTTATTGCTTTTAGAAACCGGACATCTTTTAAGGAGAGCAGGATAAGCATTCGTATAAGTCCGGAAATATTATGGAAGGTGCAGGAACAAAAAGAACAATTAGCCAAAGAAATATTCATAAGCTGGGAAAACCATTTTAAAAAGCAGGTGAAACTGCTTACTTCGATTAAAGGGATTACTCCGCTTTCTGATGTTGGAGACATCACTCGTTTTAAAACGACCGGGACAATATTAACACAATCCT
This sequence comes from Ignavibacteria bacterium, assembly GCA_003233295.1. The sequence continues at coordinate 3,348 of QILJ01000157.1, forward strand.
TAAGTTCAGGCAATGTTTGCTTCACCCTATTTGAATGGTTATTATGAGAACATCAAAGGTCGTAGAGGGACTTTAAAGAGCCGGAATTGCATTGATTAGAAAACTATGCGGGATAATGAGGAGGATGCTTTTAACAGGAGAGCAATTTAGAACAATAAATATAGTTAACAAAGCAATCTTTATGCCAAGAAAGCGCATAAGTCTGCACGATTGTGAGTGTTATTATTATTTACAGGCTATAAAAATACAGTGTAGGGTAATTTTGGCCAAGGCATGCAAGGGCAGCATTACTAAAGTTTTTTCGCAAAATGCGAAATATTATTCGCAATTTGCGAATACTCATAATAGGAGGCTTTAATTTACCTTTAAGGATTCTTTTGAACCGGATATTACCGTTGAAGAAATTAACTCCAAAATATCTCCTTAGTTTTCTAATTTAAGAATCTTTAAAAGCCCTCAGGCGTCCGTTTATCTGTTAAGTCTATTCTCTTTTTACAATGATTTCCGGTTTAACCAGCTTACTTTCCATTCTGTTGCTTTTTCTTTACAGAAATTTAACGTTTCTTTAGTAGACTTTGTCATCTTTTCCTTTTGTACAAATAATTAATTTGGAAAAATATTGCATTATTTTTTAAAGGCTGGATAGGGGTTGTTTTGACAGAGATATCAGCTTTTAGAATTATTTCCCAAAGCTTCTTCAAAATTGAATCCGGAAGCAATCCGACTTCATTTATTTCTTTTAGATGTGTCTGGAAATTAGTTTCCGGTATACTCTCCATTCCCAGATCAAAATCTAATATACAATCATGAGTGAATCCATACTCATTTGCTCTAAATTGATGAATGTGATGATTTTTTCTATTCTCATTAAAATAATAATGTCTCTGTGTGGTTGTTGTGCAGCAATATATCATTACAGGATAAAAACCATATCCTGTTTTACCTAGATAGACAAAGTATCGATCTTTTTTATCCCCATCATGTTGATAAGGAAAGTCTATCCATCTAAATACTGCGCCGATTTTCATTTGCAAGCATCTTTCGAATGCCTGAATAGACAAGAAAAGCTTCTTCTACAGGTGTGAGATTATTAATATCTTTATTTTGAAAATCCTCAAAATTATCTTCATACTTAATTTCTACACGCCCTTTATTTCCTCTATTTATCCATGCTTTTATTTCTTTATGGGTTGCATCTATTACTTCATGAGTTGTCATTCCCGGGCGAACAAATTCATTAACAATATCATTCATTATTTTTATTTCAGATGGTGAAAAATAATCTAAATCCGGTTTCTTAGTTGATTCAAAATAGTAGTTTCCGTCATCATCAATTTCTACTTTATAATATTCAGATTCCAAAATATCTATGTTATCATATAAATCCTTTGGAACAGGGCCTTTCTCGAATGCATCATAGGTAAGCCCTATAGCCGGCTGTCCTTTTAATTTGAGCAATCGAAAATCCATGAGTGCCAGATATTTATAAATATAGGTTTGATAAGCAGATTTCCCGGTTATTTCTTGGATTTTTTGGGCAAAAAAGGATATAGCATTCTCAAGTCGTTCTTTCTGATATGCCATCATTCTTCTTCCCTCTTTCTTTCTTCATTATAATAACCGGATTAATTATATAAAAAATATATCATAACCCAATCCCTAAAACAAGTATAATATTTATTTTATTACTTACTTTCAGGAAATGGAGCTGTAAGCAAATCATAAATACAAGCACCTGTTTCCCGGATTAAAACTATAATTTCTTTAATATTTCCATCTTTAATAATCACTGACTCTTTTATGTTTTGATACATCCTCTTTTTAACATATTTCCCCTGCCGCAT
>QILJ01000222.1 GCA_003233295.1 Ignavibacteria bacterium
AAAATAAAGGATACAAAAACCGTAGGTGAAATTATAAGTATTAACGGAGATGTTGCTCAGATTGTATCGGGTAAAATTAAACTTAAAGCAAAGTTAAATAAACTCAGAAAGACAAAACAGAGAGAAAAAGTTGTTTTAAATAGTTATAGAAATTATACTGCGGCTTCACCGGAAATTAGAATTGATATTCGAGGTAAAAAACCGGAGGAAGTTGAGTATCAGCTGTTAAGGTTTTTAGATAACGCTTTCGCAAATAATTTGTCTAAAGTCGAGATAGTTCATGGTAAAGGTACCGGTGTTTTGAAGGAAACTGTTCATCACATACTGAAAAAACATGATGGAGTAAAAGATTTTGAATTTGCTAAAATCGAACTCGGCGGTGAAGGCGTTACAATAGTTAATATGAAATAATAACCAAATGATCTGATATGTTCAAAAAAATTCTGGTTGCTAACAGAGGAGAGATTGCGTTAAGAATAATCAAAGCGTGTAATGAATTGAATATTACCGCTGCTGTTGTTTATTCCGAAGCCGATAAAACCGCTTTGCATGTTCGTTTAGCAGATGAAGCGTACAATATCGGCGGTCCTCGAGCTGATGAATCTTATTTGAATCAAGATAGAATAATCTCTCTTGCCAAAGAGGTCAACGCCGATGCAATTCATCCCGGCTACGGGTTCCTTTCAGAAAATTCCCAATTTATTGAGAAGGTTGAAAAAGCCGGTATTACATTTATCGGTCCTTCATCTAATTCCGTTAAACTTATGGGTGATAAAACATCTGCACGCAGATTGATGACTCAGAATAACGTTCCCATAGTTCCGGGCACTACAAAACCAATTTCAACAATTAAAGATGCAATGAAATCTGCGTCAGATATCGGTTATCCGATTATGCTTAAAGCTGCAGGCGGCGGAGGCGGGAAAGGAATGAGAGTTGTCCAATCAGAATCTGAGTTGGAAGAATCCTTTAACCTTGCTAAGAGTGAATCGCAAAAAGCTTTTGGACGTGATGATATTTACATGGAAAAATTCCTAGTTAATCCTAAACATATTGAAGTGCAGATCATTGCAGATCATCATGGAAATTACAGACATCTTTTTGAACGTGAATGCTCTCTTCAAAGAAGACATCAAAAGATAATTGAAGAGGCTCCGTCACCGTCAATCAACGAAAAGGACAGAGAGAAAATAACAATAATTGCTCTTAATGCTGCTAAAGCATGTGGCTACCATAATGCTGGTACAATAGAACTGTTGATGGATGAGGACAAAAGCTTTTACTTCCTCGAGATGAATACTCGTGTGCAGGTTGAACATCCCGTTACAGAATTTATTTCAAATGTCGACATAGTGAAGGAACAGATCAGAATTGCTTCAGGCGAAAAAATATCGTTCCAACAAGAAGAACTAAAAATATTAGGACACTCTATTGAGTGTAGAATTTTTTTGCTCCTTCGGTCGGTGTCATAACAAATCATTCTGTTCCGCACGGAATTGGAATAAGAATAGATACCGGTATTGATACAAATTCTGAGGTCAGCATTTATTATGACCCGATCCTTTCCAAACTGGTTACTTTCGGCTGTGACAGAGAAGAAGCGAGAAACCGAATGTTATATGCGTTGAAAAATTACCTGGTTACAGGAGTTACAACAAATATTCCATTTTGTAAGTGGATAATGCAGCATCAAGATTTTGTAAAAAATAAATTCAATATAAATTTTATTGGTTACGAAATTGAAAATTATTTGAATGAAAAAAGAAATAATAAAAAATTATCCGATGAAATGATCGCATCAATTATTGTAAGCTCTTTACTCTATCATGAAAAACAGAGCAGCACCCCTAAACTAAATTATGTTTCTGAGCATAATAAATGGACGGCAGATCATGAATGAAATATATGCTGAGATAGGAAAACAAAAATTAGAGATTCAAATTATCTTGAAAAATGAAATTGTTATAAATGAAAAAAAATATAATATTACTCTGAATAAATTAAATAATGATCTCTACCAATTGAGTTTTGAAAATAAACAGCATCAACTATATGTAAGGGAAATTCAATCAGGTCAGTTCCAAACTGTAATAGAAGGGGAAGAACATTCAATTCATCTGCAAACAAAACTTAAAGCAGAAGCAAATAAATTACTGAAGAAAAACAGCAACAGTAATTCCAATAAGAAAGTTACTGCGCCTATGAACGGCTTAGTTGTTAAAGTCAACAAAAGAATAGGTGAGAAAGTGGAAATTGGAGAATCTCTTATAGTTTTGGAAGCGATGAAAATGGAAAATGAAATCAAATCCCTTTCTGAAGGTATTGTTAAAACCGTTAACTGTATTGTAGGTAACTCTGTTGATAAAGGGGAACTCCTTTTTATTATTGAATAATCTTACATATATTTGAAATAATAAATAAATGTTTCACAAATAAGGAGGTTTAAGTGAAGAAAATATTTCAGTTGTTTTCAGTTGTTGTAATTATCTCATCTCAGGTATTTGCCAGTGGATTTCAAATTAATGAGCACGGAGCAAGAGGTATGGCAATGGCTGGAGCCTTTACAGCACTAGCGCTTGATGGTTCAGCATTATTTTATAACCCGGCTGGATTATCACAGCTTAGCGGCACACAGTTTATGTTGGGAACAACATTAATTTCTCCCTCGGCAACATTCAGAGGCGTGACACCTGATATTGATGAATATAAAATGGAGTCAGCTTTATTCACTCCAATTAACTTTTATATTACTCATCAGCTAAACAATAAATGGGCTTTAGGCTTTGGTGTTAACAATCAATACGGTCTAGGTACTACTTGGGATGGAAATTGGATAGGAAGATATCTCGCTATTAAAACCAAAGTTGAAACATATTATTTTACCGGCGGTGTATCTTACAAAATTTCCGATGAATTATTCTCTTTAGGTCTTACGGCATCTTATGTTTATGGGGATGTTTCTATAATGAAAAAAAACTCATTATCCCCGTTTGACGGTGATGCAATAATTGATCTATCCGGAAACGGTAATTCATTTGCATATTCAATTGGTCTGCTCTATAAACCGAGTGAATCGTTTAGTGTTGGTCTTGATTTTAGAAGCGGTTCTTCTTTTACTTTTAAAGGTGATGCAACTGCTGATGCACCATCACAGTTCCAATCATTACTACCTTCAGGCAGCATAGAAGCTCCTCTATCACTTCCTTACAATGCTACAATTGGTTTAGCATTCTTACCAAGTGATAAACTAACTGTCTCGACAGATTTCCAGTATGTTGGATGGAGCAGTTATGACAAAATGGAAGTCACATTTACAGAATTTAAAAATCCCGATGGAACTCCATATGTCAGCACATCTATTCGTGATTATAACAATTCATGGATTGCACGGTTAGGCGCTGAGTATTCATTATCAGAAAGTTTCGATCTTCGAGGCGGGATATTATATGATAAGAATCCTGTTAAAGACGAATGGGTTGAACCGTCGCTTCCGGATGCTGATAGATGGGGATTAAATATTGGTTTTGGTTATAAATTTACTCCAAACTTGGTTCTTGATCTTGCTTATATGTTCTTAAGATTTAATGAAAGAACAATAACAAATTCAAAAGTAGATTATACAAGCGGTGCAGCTGGATTTGACGGAGTTTATAACTCATCTGCTCATCTGTTCGGTATTAACTTATCATACTATATAAACTAGAGGAGGAGAGATTATGAAAAGAACAAATAGATTAGTTGCGTTATTGTTAAGTATTTTACTTATAACATTTATTGGTTGTGAAGACAGGACTGAACTGACCGCTCCGCAGCCTCCAAAAACCGGAGAAGCTGATTTTACAAGATTTGTATCAATCGGCAATAGTTTGACAGCCGGTTATCAGAATTCTTCATTGTACGAAAAATCTCAAATATATTCTTTTGGGAAAATAATTTCAGATCAAGTTATGACAGATTATGTTCAGCCATTGATAAGCGAACCAGGTATTCCTGGTAAGTTGGAAATTAAAGCTCTGGCGCCTGATGTTGTTATAGCTCCAAATCCTGGAACAGGATCACCGACAAATCTTGATTATGCAAAACCTTATAATAATTTAGGTGTTCCCGGTGCAATTTTATATGACTTAATTGATACTACTGATTTTCAGCAAAAGGCTGTTGCTAGAAAAAATCCTTTCTTTAGTGTTGTATTAAGAGATCAGCAATTAGGTAATAGCATTATTAAACAAGCACTTAATTTGCAGCCAACATTTATAACCCTATGGATTGGTAATAACGATGTATTAGGTTATGCTACTAGCGGCGGAACAAAAGGAACTGATCCTGCTACAGGAAAACTTCCTACGGATGTCCCTACATTTACTGCATTATATAATATGGTTGGTGCTGCTATTACTGATCCGACTGGAGCAAGAAAAATTGCTGCCGCAAATATTCCTGACGTTAAGAACATTCCATTCTTTACAACGGTCGGACCAAAATTAGCGGTCGGTCTGGAAGCAATGGGAGTTCCGGCAATTGTTTATCAAAAGAACGGTGAAATTATTGGTACCGGTGTTGCAACAACAAGCGATCTAAAGGAAGGTAAGGTTCTTCTAACACTTACAAGTAGTGGATACACTGGTTTATTAGGTGATACTTCTGGTAAGTATTATGCAAGTCTTGGTATAACTCCGCCTTCGGGAATTGATATCACCAAACCATTCGGTTTTGATCCGCAAAATCCATGGCCTGATGTTTTTACATTGGATGATACTGAAATCGGTGTTACGAAAGATGCTACAAATGCATTTAATAAAGTAATCAGTGATGTCGTAAATTTGTATAGCAATACTTGGGTCTTAGTTGATGTTAACACATTTTTCAATGAATTAAAAAATGCTGAAACTACAGCCGGCGGAATGGTGATAGACGGTATTAACTTCACTACTGCTTATATTAAGGGTAATACGTTTGGTTTGGATGGAGTTCATCCAACTTCATACGGATACGGAATTATTGCTAACCAATTTATTGATGCAATCAATAAAAAATTTGGAGCTTCAATTTCTCATATAAATGTTTCAACACTACCGCCAAGTATTCCATTGGCAAAAACAACATTATCTAAAGATAATAATTATATTCTGAAAAATATTACTTGGAAAGATATTATTATGTAATTATTAATACCCGTCTAATTATATTAGGCGGGTATAATATAATTTTTTGAGGTAATTGTGATTCACAACAAAATATTTTTATTTATTCTCTTATTATTTTTCACTTTAGCTTGTTCCTCAACTAAGGAAACAACAAAACAATCAGACAACTCTGCTGAGGAAGTATATGTGTTTGACGATGTATCGGATGTACCCGATGTTGATACCACTTCCCACGAAGCGGTTGAAGTTACAGTTGAACAAAAAGTTGAAACTACACCTCCGCCGCCAGTATCAACACAACCAGTTCCGGTTGCTCCTGTTCCAACGGTAGTTGAGGATGGATATATTGTTCAAGTCGGTGCATTTTCAACTAGAGATAAAGCTGAAAACTTTATCAACAGTGCAAAAAAGTCAATTAGCTATAAGCTAAATACCAAATATATTGAAAAGACCGGTTTCTATGCCGTTCAATTACGTCCTTTTAAAACCAGGAAAGAAGCGGAAGAGGTGAGGAATGAACTGTGGAATAATGCTCAATTCAGTGATGCTTTTATTGTTCCGAAATCAAAATAATATTTAATCGGTTTAATTATTTGGATTTTCTTATTGCAACATTCAAAATATATGTTATTTTTGTTAATTAATTATTTATTTAAAGATTAGGAGGGAATAATGGCGTTTTCATTAAACAAAGTTATGCTTATCGGAACTCTAGGACGCGATTCCGAGACCAGCTTTACAACATCAAACGTATCAGTAACAAAGTTCTCTATGGCTACCGAACATAGTCGTAAAGATAAAGACGGAAAATGGCAGAATGAAACAACATGGCATAACATAGTTGCTTTCGGACTTTCCGACTTTTTTAAGGATGCATTGAAAAAAGGTGCTAAGGTTTATGTTGAGGGAAGACTTGATTATCAACGTTATGAGAAAGACGGTCAAACGAAGTATTTTACTAGTATAATAGCCGACTTTAACGGGATAATTCCATTAGATAGAAGAGGTGAAGTTTCCGAAACATCTTCCGGAGCAGCATTTACACAAGATGCACCGGAAAGTTCTGAATCTACAGAAGCTGACGACCTTCCATTTTAGGTTTGTTCGGTAAATATTTTACAACAATTGGGAGTATTAAAAAATAGTTGGATATAGATTGGTTTTCTAAATTAATTTTTCTGCTTATAACACTCATATTTTCTGCTCTATTTTCTGGATCTGAAGTAGCTCTTTTCTCGTTGGATAAAAAGCATTTAAAAGAGCTTAAAGAGGGGAAAAGTTTTTTAAATAGATATATACTCTCGTTGCTGGAATCTCCGCGCAGATTGTTAGTAACAATTCTTATCGGCAATACTGTCTTTAATGTTGCCGCTTCAATATTTGCCGTTACTTTGGCAATCCAGTTTGCAGAAGTTTATGACCTTTCTGTTGAACTGGTATTATTTGCGCAAATAATTTTGTTAACAATATTTCTTCTGCTTATCGGTGAAATTACACCGAAATTATTCGCATCAAAAAATCCAATGCTCTTTTCAAAGATTATTGCTTTCCCGCTTTATTGGACAAGCATTCTTATCTATCCGGTTGCAAAAATTCTTACTGATGCTATCAAATTCATTGTATCTAAATTTAAGATTGATAGATCGAAAACAGCGCTGCATCCGTCAGAAATAACCGACCTCGTTGATCTAGGTAAAGAGCATGGTTCAATTGAGGAAGAAGAACATGAACTTATTCACGGACTAGTGGAATTCAGATCAATCAATGTTCGCGAAGTAATGACTCCCCGTGTTGATATCATCGCAGTTTCTTCTGATGCTGAATACGATGAAGTAATTGACTTAATAACTGAGTCCGGTCATAGTAGAATTCCTGTATACGAAGAAGACCTGGATGATATTATTGGAGTGCTTTATGCAAAAGATATTCTTTCATTCTTGGATAAGAAGAAAGGCAAAGACTCATTCACTCTGAAGAAAATTGTTCGCGATGTTATATTTATTCCGGAGACAAAGCTTATACATGAATTACTGCGTGAATTCCAGAAAGAGAATATCCATATGGGTATCATCGTTGACGAATACGGCGGTACTTCAGGGCTTGTATCATTGGAGGATATCCTTGAGGAAATAGTCGGTGAGATTCAAGATGAGTATGACAAAGAAGAAAAAGAGATCATTAAAGTAGATGACGATAAGTTTGTAGTTTTAGGCAAAGTTTCTATTGATGAGTTGAATGAATTATTTGAAAAAGATCTTACTAATGAAAATGATGACTATGATACAGTTGGCGGATTCATTTTTTACCATGCCGGTAAAATACCGGAGAATGGATATCAATTCGATTACGAAGGATTGAACTTTAAAGTTGTTGATGTTGAAAATAAAAGAGTGAATAAAATTATTGTTGAAAAACTTCACACAGAAGAAGATGAACAATGAAAAAGGGATGCTTTTTTCGTTCACTCTTGTTGATAATTGTATTGATTGGGATTATTTCTTATTTATACCAGAAGTATGGTAACCAATTAATTCAATCGGGGAAAGAGCATGTAAAAGAATTTGTTGATGAAAGTATTCAAAAAGCAATTGATAATTTGACCGAATCGGTTGAAAGGGATTCTTTGCAGAAAAGTTTGGAAAAACTAATCGATGAGATTGATACTAAAAATATTTCACTCGATTCAAACGACTTTAATGCTCTAAAAGAAAAGTTCAACGAATTAATAGATTCAAACAAAATTAATTTTGAAAATATTGAAGAATTACGCAAGTTGATAAAGGAATATGAGAAACGAGAGAAAAAGTGAAATAAAAGTAGGACTAACGGTTTTAATAGGGCTGGTTGTATTGCTAT
>QILJ01000339.1 GCA_003233295.1 Ignavibacteria bacterium
CCTCCGCTCGCGCCTCCGCCGCCGAAGCCTCCGCCGCCTCCGCTGAATCCTCCTCCACCGAAGCCTCCGCCGCCAAAACCGCCGCCACCGCTGTATCCTCTTCCGCCGCCGCCAAGAGCGCTTAAAAGAAGAAGACCACCCAAACCGCCTCGTCCTCCTCTACCGAAGAAAATGAATATAAGAATAAAGATAAGATAACCCCAAGGGAAATTACCCCCTTTATCATTCTGAGCAGGTTTATTCTTTCTTGTGTATTCGCCCATCGTCGCGGAGATAATAGCGGTCAATCCGGCAACTACGCCTGAGTAATAATCATTTCGCTTAAGATATGGAGCGACTTCATTTCTGATTATGGAACTGGCTAATGCATCGGGTAATACGCCTTCCAATCCATACCCTACCTCAATTCTCATCTTTCTATCATTTTTTACAACGCAGAATAAAATACCGTTATCATTTTTCTTGGTGCCTATTTTATTTTTTTCTGCAACTTCGTTGGTGTACATCTCAATCGGATATCCGTCCAAAGTGCCGATCATCAGAAGGACAACCTGGTTTGAAGTTTTATCGTCAAATTTTTTCAACTCTGAATTCAATTGATCCAATTCTGAACTGGACAATGTATTTGAGAAGTCATTTGCATATTTGGTCAGCTTCGGGATTTTAGGCTGAGCAGATACTACGGAAGAAATAAGGATTGCAGTTAAAAACAATACTCCTATTTCACGCAGAAACCGCGATGAACCGCCGAGACCGATATTATATATTTTTAATAAATTCATTACTTCCTTCTTTTAAAAGATATACCTTGTTTTCTAACTCCCCGAACTTTGCGCTTTCTTTGCGCCTTTGCGTGAAATTCTTTTTAAAATTTAACATTAGGCGCTACGTCAGACCCTTCAACCGCTTTGAAATACTGCTTCTCACGGAAGCCGGCAAAATTAGCGACAATATTTGCAGGGAATCTTCTGATAGTAGTGTTATAACCCTGCACTGCCTGATTGAATTTTCTTCGTTCAACAGATATTCTATTCTCTGTCCCTTCCAACTGTGCTTGAAGCTGTAGGAAATTCTCATTCGCTTTTAAATTAGGATACTTTTCAACCGTTACTAACAAACGAGACAATGCGCTTCCCAGATTATCCTGTGCAGCCTGGAATTTCTGGAATGCTTGCGGATTATTCAGCATATCCGATGTAACATTAATTTGATTAACTCTCGATCTAGCTTCTGTTACTTGAGTAAAAGTTTCCTTCTCGAATTTTGCAACACCTTTAACAGTATTTACCAGATTAGGAATAAGATCGTTTCTTCTCTGATATTGATTTTCAACCTGGCTCCATGATTGTGTGACCTGCTCTTCCAGAGTAACCAAATCATTATACACTCCCACAATCCAGCTTGAAAAAATTATCGCTATGATGATCAGTCCGGCACCTACACCGAGCCCTATTTTCAGTCCTTTACTCATTGCCATTTTATATTCTCCTTAATTTAATAATTTCTAATTAGTTAAACTTCTCATTGGAGCCGGAATTCTTCCGCCGCGTTTTACAAATCCTTCGGAACTAATTTCCCGCACTGCCATTATTGGCGCCAGCCCTAACAGACCGCCGTAATCAACTGAATCCCCGACACTTTTACCATAGGCTGGGATTATTCTGACGGAAGTCGTTTTATCATTGATAACACCTATAGCACATTCATCCGCAATAATTCCCGCGATAGTTGTTGCCGGAGTATCACCGGGCACTGCAATCATATCCAGCCCAACTGAGCAGACCGAAGTCATTGCTTCCAATTTTTCAATCGATAAATTCCCGCGCTCAACCGCTCTTATCATTCCCCGGTCTTCACTCACTGGAATAAAAGCGCCGCTCATTCCTCCAACGGATGAACTCGCCATCAATCCGGCTTTCTTAACTGCATCATTCAACATCATAAGTGCGGCTGTTGTTCCGTGAGCGCCAACATCCTCAACTCCCATTGCAATAAGTATATCCGCGATGCTGTCCCCTTCCGCCGGTGTAGGCGCAAGTGAGATATCAATAATGCCGAATGGAATCCCATGTTTTTCAGCTACTTTCCTTCCGAGCAATTCACCGGCTCGAGTAGTTTTAAATACGGTTTTCTTTATGACTTCTGCAAGCTGCTGCAGATCAACATTTCCGGCGTTCTTTATTGCATCCAGTACAACTCCAGGTCCGCTTATCCCAACATTAAGAACGGCTTCCGGCTCGGTCACACCGTGAAATGCCCCCGCTACAAAGGGATTATCCTCGGGAATATTCGCAAAGACAACAAGTTTAGCGCACCCGATTGAATTATTATCTTTGGTGAGTTCCGCAGTCAATTTAACTTTTTCCGACATAAGATTAACAGCATCCATGTTGATGCCGGCTTTTGTTGAAGCGACATTCACACTTGCTGTAATTCTCTTCGTCTCTGATAAAGCATACGGAATCGAATTGATCATTTCCAACTCACCGTTAGTAAAACCCTTCTGAACAAGCGCTGAAAATCCGGCAAGATAATCAACACCGATCTCAGCGGCGGCTTTATCCAGTATTTTCGCTATCTCTATAAACTCTTCCATTTTGTATGAATCGAACGGAATGGAAATTGGTGTAATGGAAACCCTCTTATTAGCAATGGATATTCCATATTGAGTTTCGATCTCCTCGGCAAACTTTACATGCTTGGAACCGTACTTTGTAATTTTATCATAAATTTTTTGTTTTGATACTTCAACATTTCTATCTATACAGTCACGAAGGCTAATACCAAGCGTAACCGTCCGAATATCGAAATGTTCAATCTCGGTCATCTTTATTGTTTCAAGTATCTCTTCAAAATTATAGTTCATTTACTTACCTATTAAATTCGGTGCATCGCTCTAAATATTTCTTCGTGCTGCAGCATAATTTTAATGTTCATTTCATCAGAGATCTTTTTCATCTCATTCTGGATATCATTTAATGAAAGAGATGATTTAGAAGTATCGACTATCATTATCATAGTAAAAAAATCACCCATTAATTTTTGACTCAAGTCACTGATATCACAATTAGCTTGACTAAGCGCAGTTGTAATTGCAGCAATTACACCGGGTTTATTCAATCCGAACGACGTGAGAATTACTTGTCCTCCCGTTGATTCGGCAACAGCGGGAACAGTATCGTCTAAACTCTGTATTGTTCGTTCAACAACTTCCTTAACATTCTGCTGTGTAGCATTGTCACCTAATTCCTTAATTGCCGTTAAAGTTATTTCCCTTATCTTGTCTTCAGGTATACTCAAGGTTTAATTCCCTTATAATTATTTTTCAAATATCTATATGCTTTGTTCGAAATTTCAATATTCTTTTCGATCGCGAATTTCTCGGCATTCTTAAAATTACCGCGATAAAACCTCGCCCATAATAAACCCCCGATCAAAATTCCTTCCAATACTCTATCGGTAATAAAAGCATGTATCGTTAAATATCCCCACAAAACATTCCATCCAAGCGATAAAAACCCGGATAGATAATTACCGGTATAAATCTGACCGGAACCAGGCAAAATATAAGAAATTAGAGTAGCAAATGTAACAGAATATTTATTATCCTCAACCTCATCAGCTAATTTTTTTAACGGATGTTCGCTGTCAATTTTGTCAAACATGAGCGATGCATTTTCCCAGTCATCAACCATAATGTAAGCCCAGCCGCGCCAATATGTAACCGTATTGGAATCTACTTGCTCTGGAAATTCATTCTGTAGTTCGTCCAGCATTGCAAATGCGTTGTTTGTTGTTCGTCTTAGAATATTCACTCTGATTATCTGTAAACGCGAATTTATTTTTTGCGAATCTATTTTTGCAGATAGCTCAGACAGTCCAAAATATTTTATAGCTTCATCATATTTACCGCCGAATTTATAAGAAAGTCCGATATTAAAATTTGCTTGATAATCAACCTGGTTAGAATCATCAAAAAACAGTAAGCGTTTATACTCGGTAATAGCATCAAAATAATTTTCTGAGTTGAATAGTGAATCGGCGTAGTTATATTGCTTCACTAAATCTTGAGCTAAAAGACTGCTTAAGATCAAATTCAAGATAAGTAGTATATGAAATATTTTTTTTAACACTATTCCATTCGCCTAAAGAAATTATTTAAAAATTATGAACTCACCCTAAATCTCTCTCTTAAAAAGAGAGGGACTTTTTCTCAAGCTTTAAATCAACCAGTTTTAGCCCCTTCTCTTACAAAGAGAAGGGGTTGGGGATGAGTTCTTGAGCTTTATATAACTCATTTACACAATCTTTAAAATACGAAACTAATTAAAAGTTATTTTTCTATTACAGATTATAATATTAACAATTCTTCAATTGTTACATAAAATATTAGTATATCAAATTAATCACACAAATATCTCGGTTTAGGTAAAAAATGATCGCGCTTATTTAAGTATAGCTTAACTTCACTATCGAAATTGAATTTAATAGATGCGTTGTAATTCTGAACTGCCGCAGCCGAGCCGTAAACATTTCCTCCGTAAAAGAATGCAGCGAGCGCTGTGAATAGCCAAGCGCTGCCAGTCTGATCTTTCTGGAATTTATCCACAGCAAGATAGGTGAATAATCCCGTGAAGAGGAAAGCAGTAATCCCATCCCCGATCTCACCGGCATAAACTTTACCAAGACCAGGAATAATTGCTGACATGATCGCAGCTTTTGTCGGACTTTTGTATGGCGGATCCTGCTTCCAAGAATAAAATTCTATTATATATTTTTTATCAGTATCATCGAACTTTGAAAGTATTTCCGATTCAGGCGGAAGCACAGAATCATCCATCAAATAGGAATATGCTTTGAGCCTACTTAATTCATTGGAATATGCTAAAGGAAAATTTTCTTTCGTATCTATCTTATCTCTAAAGCTGTAATAATCGCCTAAGTAAAATACAGAACGGTAATATTCCAATTCGGCTTCCTCAGAGAGAAATGAATTTTTGAATAACTTTTTATAATTCTGTTCTGCATTAAAATATTGCCCCATAAAAAAATAACTTAACCCGATTTTATATTGGAGTATATCGTTTGGCATATGGTTCAGTACTGCATTGTATTCATCAATTGCTCTAAGATAATCTTTTTCGCAGAAGAGGGCGGAGAGAAAAGATCATTGTTAACCCTCTGTGCAGAAATTTGACTCACTGCAAAAAGCAATATTAGAATAAGATATCGGGAATTCCATTGTTGAAGTATGGGCTTATCCAAAGCGGCTTATTCCACAATTTTTTTTCTAGAATAGAACTTAACCTTATTCTGATCTAGGTAATAATTGTATGTCGGATCATAAAGTCTACCTGAAGAATGAACCGGGTAATGTCCTCTTCGCTTAAACAGATTTGAATCGCGTGTAAACCTATCGGCAAACATCAGAGTTCCTTTAAAAATATTTGTCTCCTTAATTGAACTGACAAAGAAAGAAGAACATGTCGGATAGAACGGGCAGTTGTCCCCGTCAACATCAGAGATCAGAACTGCGTAAGAAACTTGCAGCCCCGATAGAATCGATGATCCGATACTGGAATCGTCAATAGAACGAGAGCGCTGATGCTGTGAAGATATTTCGTAATCAACATCAGCCTTACCCCATCTCACCCAATCTGTCTGCGCAGAAATAATTCCAGAAAACAATATTAAAAAGAGAATGATCTTCATTTTCAATCTATGAATAGACCCCTAATGCCTCCATCTGTTTTTTTAGATTTAGAATATCGTAAGTGGCATTTTTACAAAGTTCGATATTACTATTTATAATTATATCACCTGTCTCAGGGTGAACATAAGCATCCTGAAATTTATCGATCTCTCTTAGTGCCTTATATTCATCCCGCTCCGAAAGTTTTACCAAGTTCAAAATACCTTCCAGACCATCGGAATACTTGACGAATAACTTCTTATCCGAGAGCGGTTTAACTTCCACAATTTTTCTCAATTGAAACTCCTAATGTTTAATCTCGTAAAACTTGACGTCCGATAATTATTCTCTGTATTTCAGAAGTCCCTTCGTATATCTCGGTTATCTTAGCATCCCTTAAATATCTTTCAACCAGGTATTCACGGACGTAACCATAACCGCCGTGAATTTGAATTGCTTCGAGCGCATTTTTTACCGCTACTTCCGATGAGAATAATTTTGCCATTGATGCCTCTTTGATATAAGGTTTCCCTTCATCCCTCAATCCGGCAGCTTGTAATGTAAGTAGCTTTGCTGCTTCTGTTTTAGTCGCCATATCCGCAATTTTAAATTGGATAGCTTGATGATTAGCTATCTCGGTACCAAAGGTTTTTCTCTGTTTTGCATATTTAACGGAAGCTTCAAACGAAGCCATAGCAATACCCACTGCCTGCGAAGCAATTCCAAATCTGCCGCCGTTCAGTGTATTCATTGCAAAGTTAAAGCCTTTACCCACTTCCCAAAGAACATTTTCTTCCGGTACTCTACAGTTATCAAATGAAAGAGAACATGTATCGGAACTTTTAATACCCAGTTTATCTTCAGGAACACCGTGAGTAAAACCGGGAGTTCCCTTTTCAACTAAGAACGCTGTAATGCCATGATGCCTTTTCTCTTTGTCCGTCTGAGCCATTACAATATAATAATCAGCAGTGCTGCCGTTTGTAATCCAATTCTTCATTCCGTTTAATATCCAATGATCTCCATCCTTTACAGCAGTCGTCTGCTGATGAGTTGCATCGCTGCCGGCTTCCGGTTCCGATAGGGCAAATGCGCCTAGCTTTTCACCTCGAGCCAGCGGTTTAAGATATTTCTCTTTGAT
>QILJ01000251.1 GCA_003233295.1 Ignavibacteria bacterium
TCTAAGTATATCAGTTAGTTACAATCAAGTCTTGATTCTTAATTCTATCAGCGGAGCGGTCTTACGTCTTTAACCGGACACTACTGATAAACTTTACTGATCGACTTCGTCCTTTACCACAAGGCGGAATCCTTCGCCATGAATGTTGATAATTTCAACTCCATCGTCCATTCTCAGGTACTTTCGTAGTTTAGCGATGTAGACGTCCATACTTCGTGATGTGAAATAATTATCATCACGCCATATCTTGGTAAGTGCCAGTTCACGTGGCATCAAATCGTTTTTATGCAATGCCAAAAGGCGAAGTAATTCGTTTTCTTTAGGAGATAGTTTTATTGGGGCTTCCTTTTTATAAATAAGAAATCTCAGTTTCGAATTTAGGTGGAAATTACCAACAACAAACTCAAATTGTTTGCTATCTGTAATAGAATCTGTAGCCTTGCGTTGAATAATCGCCTTTATCTTCATTAACAACACTTCGCTGTCGAAAGGTTTATTCAGGTAATCGTCTGCTCCAACTTTGTATCCCTTAAGAACATCTTCCTTCATTGCCTTTGCGGTAAGAAAAATAATAGGCACGTCTTCGTTCTTTTCACGTATTTCCTTTGCCAATGTGAAGCCATCTTTATAAGGCATCATGACATCGAGAATACACAAGTCGTAATCGCCTTTCTTAAATTTTTCGAATCCTTCCATTCCATTTTTCGCATGAGTTACGTCATAGTCGTTCATAGCGAGGTAATCTTTTAGGACTGTTCCAAAGTTAGGGTCATCCTCTACCAATAAGATTTTTCTGTTTTCTGTTTCCATAGTTTATGATATTAAGTGTAATTTAATAATAAAAGTGCTTCCTTTTCCTTTTTCGCTTTCCACGTAAAATTCGGCGTCGTGATCATCCAGGATTCGCTTAGCATATGCAAGTCCAAGACCATGTCCCTTTACATTGTGAATATTCCCGGTTGATTCCCGGTAAAATTTTTCGAATATTTTTTTCTGAACAGATTTGGTCATACCAATACCCTGATCGCGAATTTCGAGAATAATATTATCCTTCACATTCTCTGTGTAGATATCAATTTTAGGGGGTTCTTCGGAATATTTAATGGCATTATCTAAGACATTCACTATTACATTGGTTAAATGAGACTCGCTGGCAAGAACCGACGATTTTAGTGCTCCTAAATGTGTTTTAATGTCTCCGTTTCTATCTTCAATAATAAGGCTCATATGCGAAATCGCATTGGTTATTATATCGTGAAGTTTAACGCGTTCTTTGCTAAGATTTAACTGATTTCGTTCCAGTTTCGATATACGTAACACATTTTCAACTTGTGCATTCATTCTCCTGTTTTCCTCACGTATCATCTTTAAATAACGCGCTACGGCTTCCTTGTCATCCTTAACCTTGGGATTCTTAATTGCATCCAGAGCCAGATTAATAGTTGCTATAGGTGTTTTAAATTCGTGTGTCATGTTATTAATGAAATCAGACTTGATCTGAGATATCTGTCGCTGTTTAAAGATTTGAGAAATTGCGTTTGAATATGCCAAAACTATTACACTGGTAAAAACCAGTGAAAGTACAGCCATGCCTAGAATTGACTTAATCACTGTTTTATTTCTTCCTGAAAAATTTACAAACAACTGGTATCCTGTATTTAGTTCTTCATTAACAAATAATGGTGCCTCAAGGGTAATATCCCGATTAAACTCAAAATCGCCAGAATGTACTCCTGTTGAAAGGCCATTACTGTAGATAGCAAATTCCACTTCCGAATTAAGCCCTCGTTCTGCCATTTTCTTCAAAAGAAGCTTTCTAATTTCTTCCTTTTTAACCCGCTTATGGATTGGTGTCCGGCTGGAAATATTCTTGAAGGCATTTTCAAACCGAGCTCGTTCATAATCTCTCATACGACTAAAGGATTCAATTGTTTGAGAAACAGTTCCAGATCCATCTACTCCATTGATAATTTTTGTAGTACTCTTTTTATTAATAATCTTTTTAAATAAAATACTATCGATTTCGGTATCCAAAAAACTGTATGTCAATTTGTAGTCTTCCACCAAAATCCCATCACTAAAAATATATGTATCATTGTTTTTGTCGCTTCTGGTTGTATAAACTAACTCGCTAAAATTGATATTTTCAGGTGTATTGACACTATCGGCCAGGCCACTATAAATTCGGTAATAGTCCTCAATTTCACGCATCTCTATTTTTTCAGCAACCTCATTAAGAACCTGATGAAAATTAAAATTTATCTGGTCTTCTTTGTCTCGATACGAATTTGAAATCCAATATCCCTGAACAAAAATAATGCCCAATAGAGAAAGGGACATTAGTGCTATTAATAAAATAAACAGCCTTTTGTTCATAAACCAAAAGTAATATTTTAACATTTAGCTGTCCTGTCCTTTAACCAAATGTTAACATAAAGAATGTCATGGAATTACCGAACTTCCATGAGTATCTTATGAACTTCCAGCACTCGCTTTTGAGTATCTTTCATGGTAGAATTCATTATAATAATATCGGCTAATTTCTTCTTTTTTGAATCATCCCATTGATGCGACATTCGTAATTCAATTGCTGCTATGGTTGTAGAATCACGACGTATTACTCGTTGCATTCGAACCTCCTTGGGTGCAAGAACTAGAATGGTTTGGTTGCAATTTTTATATCCTCCGTTCTCAAATAAGATTGCAGCCTCTTTTATGCAGTAAAAGGCATTTTGCTTTTTTCTCCACCGGTTAAAATGTGCAGCAACTTTGGGATGTATTATATCATTTACCTGTTGAAGTAATTCAGTATTTTTAAAAATTATATCGGCAACAAATGTCCTGTTTAGTTTCTCGTCTTTGTAGGATTTCGGGCCTAAAAGTTTAATAAGTTTTCTCTTAATTACCTTCGATCGATTGGTAAGCTTCCTAGCCTCAACATCGGCTATATAAACAGGGACACCAAGTTTCTTAAACATTGAAGCAACCGTAGTTTTCCCACTCCCAATTCCTCCGGTAAGTCCAATTATTTTCAACCTGGATTATTTAAAAATTAGATAATCAATTTTCTTGTCACTAAGCTCCACATTCAATATTTCCTCTGGTTGATTCACAAGTTTGGCAATCAGGAAATTTTCTTCATCGTTTTTTTGGGAAAAGTCACAAACAACTCTAAAGTCATTTACAGAAACCTCGTTAAATCCAGATACAGACACATCGAAAGTGACTGTAATAGTTTCAGGAATAATTTTAATGGTAGTATTCGCCGGTAAATTAATAATCTCAATGGGTAATACAATTGTTTTTTGAGTGTATTCAACCACATCCATACTAAAATAAATCTTTTCTGTCTCAACAAAGGTCACACCTTCATCTGGCAAATTGAGTAGAACAGCTATGCGCACTGCCTTATCTACCTTCTCTAAAATAACTGGCTTGGTTGTAACATATTGAATACTATCCAGCCTATTATTAGGCCATGAAACAATGATTGAATCTGGGCTTAACGTATAATTATTAACAGATTTATACCCTTCTTTAAAAGTAATGTCTGTAATAGCACGAATAGGTAGCTTTTTAAAAATTATAACATCGAGATTAATTGCTAGTTGCGAAGGCGAAACATTAACTATTGCAATATCCTTTTTAAGTTGGGTTGTTATAATCCGGCTAAGATTACTTTTATTAATTACAATCTGTTCACCTTCTTTATTAGAATAGTTTGCCAAATCAATTTCAATTTCAGGAGTTTTTAAAGAATACTGCAAGAACTCGAAACCATTTGCAGTGACATCGAAAGTTACATTATCTGGACTTCCCTTACCCAATATATAATTTTCCGGAAGGTTTGAATAACTTAACGGGCAAGAAATCGTTGCTGTATACTCTTTTGAAAACTTTGTCAGTACCCAAATTATACAGGCTACAAAAAGAAAGAGTAAAAAGGTTCTTATTTTATATGTATGATGTTTTTTCCGTTTCACTATTAGCAATTCAATAAATAAATTTGTTTTTTAAAGTTACTTAAAAAATAATTGAGGAAATTGTTTCTCAGGATCTTTATTCAGAAGTCGGATGTAAAATGTTGACATCAAAAATGCAAGACCATAACCAAAGAACTGAATAAAAACGGCCAACAATGACAGGATACCTATTATTGGGTTTTTACTTCTGAAGGTTGAAGCGAGTACAATTACGCCTAAATACAATAAAAGAGGAATACAGGCCATCCAATTAACAAGTAGCGATACGCCCAGAGACACAACTACAAAAAACACAAAAAATGTTGGGAACCAAAATGTAATTCGAGCACTTTCGGGATGCCATTTTGTGAGAATAGGACGCACCATTCCAAATTTTCGAACCTGTAGATAAAATTTCCTCCAAGAAATACGCCGTTTGTGATAAACAAATGCATTTGGTATAAATGTAGTACTAAATCCTGCTTTGCGTATTCTATGAGATAAGTCTGGGTCTTCTCCAGGATGAATTCTTGCAAATCCGCCGGTTTTAAGAAAAGCCTCTTTCGATATTCCCATATTGAAACTTCTTGGCTCGAACTGTGAAACCCGATTCTTACTTCCCCTTATTCCTCCGGTGGTAAGAAATGAAGTCATCACATAATTGATAGCTTTCTGAATAGGGCTGAAACTTTCATTGGCAGTATCTGCTCCACCAAAACAGTGATGATAATTGGCCGATAAAAATTCGGATACTGTTTTTAGGTAGTGCGTTGGTAATAATACATCAGAATCAAGAATAATGTAATAAGTACCTCTTGCCTTTTCCATCCCGAAATTTCTTGAATCTCCCGGCCCTGTATTTTGTTTGAAGTAGTATGAAATATTCAAATCGTTTTTAAAAAACTTCACAATTTCTTCCGAAGTATCGGTCGATCCATCTTCAACTATAACTATTTCAAAAGGATCGGAAAAATTTAGGGTAGTAAAGCTTTCCAGAAGTTCTTTTATTTCCTGAGGCCTGTTGTAAACGGGAATAATAAATGAGTATTCCAATTGCATTGTGTAAAAATACATAATAAAATCCTCCTTCACCATCAAGGCTTCATATATGAGAAGCCTGCCATAGAGGATAATAAAAAAAGCCACCCGCTTTGAGGCGGATGGCTT
>QILJ01000368.1 GCA_003233295.1 Ignavibacteria bacterium
CAAAGTATCAAGTTGCACCAAAATTTTTAGTAAGAGCAATTGGACTGTTCCAGCCTATTATGAAAGAAATGGTAGAAATGATGTATCAGTACGACCGTGATTATGTATTCAATAGCAGTAAGTTTGAAAATAGGTTTGGAGTCATTCCTACTCCATATAAAGAGGGTATTAAGCATATTGTTGACGTTGAATTCAAAAACCTAAAATAAATTTCATAAGAACGGAACTCTTAATATTTATTATTAAAATATTTTTTAAGTTTACAAACAATTAATAACTAATCAGGATAAAAATGAAAAATCTAATAATTCTTGTTCTCACTTTTGTTGTTTTATCTGTCAGCAGTTGTACAAATGCTCAAGAAACAAAAGATAACATTCCGGAAGGTGTAACTAAAATTAAAGTAATAGAGCATCAGAATGGTGCTGGGTATACTTTTATAAAGGGTACTATAAACGATGGATCTGAAGTGTGGATAGCCGTTAAAGAGATGCCTGTGGAAAAAGGGGAAACCTACTACTTCAAAGATGCAGCGGAGATGAAGAACTTCAAAAGTAAATCATTGAACAAAACTTTTGACAGCATTTTGTTTGTTGGTAAATTAGCTAAAAACGCCGATGGTTCTGATGCAGCAAACAGCTCTATGCCGGGAATGATGATACCCGGACACTCAAAACCAGAAGTTACCACTGAAAGCAAAATAAGTGTAACACCATTAAAGGGTGGAAAAACTATCGAGATGATCGCAAAAGGAAAAGAGGAACTTAACGGCAAAGTTGTAAAATTTAGAGGCGTGGTTACAAAATTCAATAAGGAAATAATGGGGCGAAATTGGCTTCATATTCAAGACGGAACAAGTTTTGGTAAAACTATGGACATTACCGTTACATCAGATCAAACTGCGAAAGTCGGAGATGAAATTGTAGTTGAAGGAACTCTGACTTTAAACAAAGATTTCGGTGCTGGATATGTTTATGATATTATAGTAGAAAATGCCAAATTGATAAACGAAAAAAAGTAGTGGAACATAAAGATTAATAAAAATCCGGATTTAGCTTACTCTTTGTATACTTTTGCTGCAGTTGTTTTTTCTATGTGCTGCCGTGGGAGGTTCATATTGCAAATCAATTCATCACCAGGATGAAATAAATCTCAATAATTTCATTCAATATTTGTTCAACTATTTGCTGGTGAACTGATTCTATAAAAAAATTTGTAAAGTTAACTCAGTTGCTGCTTTAATACTGTTCTAACTGTATAACTGCAATATATAGTTAGTTGAGTTCCATTTGTAAAGAAAGTTTAAGCAACAAAAGACTTCATCTATTGCATCTCCGAGGGAGTCCTTCGGACAAATCTCGGTAACCCAGCCGTACTTGAAGTTTGGATGCAATTAAGCTTTAAAAATTCTTAACTAATATTTGTCGATTATTCATTTAATAAATAGTGAAAAATGTGGCTAAAAAAGTCGTGAAGATAAGTACACTACTACGAATAGTGATAATTCTAATTGAATCTTGCTTGGGGTAGTCTTGTTCATCGGCAACTTATTGTGTAGAGGATGTGAAAATGGATAAAACCGAAAAATCGAAGCAATTTAACAATGATAAATTTAATAATTACAAACCAAGTCCGGGTTGGAGCTTTTTTAAAATGCTTCCCATTATTCGGGATCTTCTCTTTACTAACAATGATAGGAAACCGGATGTTGACTTACCTACTCAAAAAATTGATTTTAGTCAGATAACAGATGCTGAGTACAACGAATTGAAAGTAACATGGGTTGGACATTCCTCGCAAATAATAAACATTGATGGTATAATCGTTTTAACTGATCCAATATTTGAGAACAAAACTACTTTTATGGGTCCATCCAGATACAATGACGATGTACCATTAAACATTGATGAATTGCCGGAAATAGATTTAGTTCTCATTTCACACAACCACTACGACCATCTCAATTCTTATACAATTAAAAAAGTTCATCCAAAAGTTAAGCAGTTTATAGCTCCTCTCTTAGTAGGAAGAGAATTAGAAAAGATAGGTGTGCCAAGAGAAAAAATTATCGAATTAGATTGGTGGGAAGAAGTAGTGCTTTTTGATACCTTTATGATTGCGTTTACACCAACTCAACATTTTTCCGGGCGTGGTTTATTTGATAGAGATAAAACACTTTGGGGATCTTATGTTGTTCAAGGACCGCATCATAAGATATACTATGGTGGGGATTCCGGTTATTTTAAAGGGTTTAAAGAAATCGGAGACAAATACGGACCTTTTGATTACACATTTCTTGAATGTGGGGCATATAATGAAAAGTGGCGTTTTGTTCATATGATGCCGGAAGAAACTGTGCAAGCTAATTTAGATTTAAAGGGAAAAGTTCTTCAACCAATTCATTGGGGAACATTTAATTTAGCGCTGCATTCTTGGTACGACCCAATGGTTAGAGTTGTAAAAGCTGCTGATAATTTAGGTGTTCAACTTTCAACGCCAATAGTTGGAGAGACTATTACAATTGATGATGGTTTGGTTACAGAAAGATGGTGGGAAACTGTGTTGAATAAAAATGAATTATTGCATAAATAATAAGTATATTGTTATTCTGAGGGGCGCAGCGACGTGAGCCTGCCCGCGGTAGGCATGAATCTCAGTTTTTATAAATGCAAGATTTGTTTCCCGTTAAAAAAATATGGATCGAAATAACAAGTAAAAAAGTATAAATAAAGGAAAGATAAAATGAATAAAAAAAACAATTGGACAGCTGAAAACATTCCCAATCAAAAAGGGAAGATAGTAATTGTAACCGGCTCAAGCAGTGGTATTGGTTACGAAGCAGCAAAAGAACTAGCTAATAAAAATGCTAAAGTGATTATCGCTATCAGAAATTTGGAAAAAGGCGGGAACGCTGAAGCTAAAATAAAAGTTCAAAATCCAAATGCTGATGTTGAAGTAATGAAAATAGATCTAGCAGATCTCGAATCAGTAAAAAGTTTTGTGAGTACTTTTAAACAGAAATATTCTCAACTTGATCTGCTGATAAACAATGCCGGCGTAATGATCCCGCCATACTCAAAAACAAAAGATGGATTTGAATTACAGTTCGGCACCAATCATTTAGGACATTTTGCACTTACGCTTCAGCTCTTGGATTTATTAAGAACTACAAAAAACTCAAGGATAGTAAATATAGCCAGCAATGCACACAAATACGGAAAGCTTAATTTTGACGATCTTAATTGGGAAAAGCGAAAATATAGAGCGATGCGCGCTTATGGTGACAGTAAAATAGCAAATCTCTATTTTACAAAAGAGCTTGCAATGAAATTAAAGGATGAAAATATTATTGTTGCAGCTGCTCATCCCGGCTGGACAGCTACTGATTTGCAGCGGCATTCAAGTCTGTTTGAATTTATGAATGAGATATTTGCAATGAAAACTAAACAGGGCGCTTTACCGACACTGCGAGCAGCAATAGATGAAAACACGCAAAACGGCGATTACTACGGTCCCAATGGTTGGCAGGGCTGGAGAGGATATCCTGTAAAAGTTGATACTAATAAATTAGCGAAAGATAAGAGCATTGCTGAAAGATTATGGAAGGTTTCAGAAGATTTGACAGGAATCAGATTCAATTAATTGATAAAACAATTGACGAAATATAAACTCCTGAAAAATTGTATAAAATTAATATCCTTTTTTATCATAACTATTTCTCTTTTCAATTCATGCTCAGCACCGCCAATTATTGATGTAAAGATCAATGATCCAAATACTTCAGGCAATGCAGGAAACGAGATCGGTTTAATTACTTACAATATTAAGGCGGTATATGGAAAAAGCGAAGTTGAGTTGAATTCGCTTGTGCAATACTTGAATAATCAATTATTCGACTTTGTACTTCTGCAGGAAGTTTTTGATGAAGATGCGAGGGAATATTTAATAGAAAATCTTGACTCTTCTTTTTACAGATCAATGATTCCAAGAATTGATTATAATTCATTCCCCGCGAATCTTTGTCAAGATGCGGGGTTATTTTCAAAATCTAAATTTCCGGTTGTTGATCTATCCAATATTGATTTTAGCGAGAACACTGAAATCAGCAATGGAGCGATACATCAACTACTGCTAAAGGAGTTCTCAATCTCACTTGATTTTCTGTCGAACAAATCAGTAATGGGTGTGCTTTATCAAGTCAATGATTCAACAAAACTGTTTTTGTTCAGCACTCATATCCAAGCGCTAAGTTCAAAACGGCATAAGATCAATCAACTACGGCAAATTCAAGCCTTTATTCAAAATGCGGTTGTAAAAGTATTGAGAAATAAAATTGTCAAGTTGCCAGAAAATCTTATAGTTCTTTTAACCGGTGACTTGAATTATGATGCTTATTCTAAAAGTGATTTTAAAACTTTGAGGGAAAACTTAGGCAATCCGAGAGACCTGTATAAAGAAATTAACGATGATCTTAAAAAGTATTCCCTAATTATTAAATATCTTAATTTATATAAAAGAGTCGATTATATTTTTGCTTACGATAATATCGGACCAATTAAATTGCAAAAAATTGGAGTTAAATCAATAAATGTAACCGATATAACAGATCAGAATAAAAAAAGTATCTCAGACCATCGTGCATTAAAAGCTACACTGTTACTTAACTAGAATTTTCTTAAATTTAATTATTAATTTTTGAAAGAAGCTATCATGCGGGGAAATCCTACAATAATATTCCTAATTTTTACTCTTATAATCTTTGCTATAGATTACTACACGTTCAAAGGTTTGAAAAAGATTGAGATCAGCTGGAGCTTAAATGTAAAAAGAGTTTTGAATATTATCTTTTGGAGTATACCTCTGATAATAATTAGCGCACTTCTATTTTTATATTTTTTCAGGGAGAAAGTGGACCCCGCTTATGCATTGGTTTATTTCCATTACTTTAGTGGATTCTTTCTGCTGATCTATATTCCGAAGCTTGTTTTTATTGTATTTAACTTTATCGATGATATCTGGCACTTAGGAAAAGTTACCACTTCAAAAATTAAGAGGGGAAAATCATCCGGATCAAATGGCGAGAAGATCACCCGCAATCAATTTATTACACGAGCCGGAATTA
>QILJ01000537.1 GCA_003233295.1 Ignavibacteria bacterium
GCTTGAGAGTTTGTTGTAAGAGCTGCATTATCATAAACCACTGTTCCGGTAAAGTCATTCTGTGTGTTCACCTCTAATCTGTACTTATCTGTACCGGTTACTGCCGGCCAAGTAAGTGTGGGTGAAGTTGACACATTAGTTGCTCCGTCTACCGGAGAGGTAAGAGATGCTTTTGTTGTAGTAAGGCTATTTATACTGCTTACATCACTTGAGTTACCCCCGGTTGTTAAGGCAGTGACTCTCCAGTAATACGGAGTATTATCCGTTAGGCTTCCTATCTGTTTACTTGTAGTTGTTACTGTGCTGTTATCGTATACTACTGTTCCGGTAAAGTCATTCTGTGTGTTTACTTCTAATCTGTATTTATCGGCTCCGGTTATTGTAGACCAAGTAAGTGTGGGTGATAGACTTACCCCGGTTGCATTATTATTAGGAGAGGTAAGTAAGGGAGTGGATAGTTTTACCGTAAAGTTCCAGGTACTTGAGTAATTGCTGGTACCTCCGGCATTAGTGCTGCTTACCCTCCAGTAGTATTTTGTGTTATTTGTTAATGGTGTTGTAACATTGTAAGTGGTTCCGGTCTGTGAGGTATCTTTTATTATTGTAGTAAAACTTGCATCAGTAGCTATCTGCAGTTTATAAGTGTTTGCACCGGTTACCGGGTTCCACGTTAATGTAGGAGTTGTGCTTACACCCGTTGAGTTATTTGCCGGGGAGGATAGTGTAGGTACTGCAGGTTTTGCAACAAGATTATAAGTTATTGTCATATCAAGTGTTGTAATTGCAGCATTTGGTACTGTGTAGTTTCCAATTCCATTCATCGGAATGCTTTTTACTAATAATCCACCTGGAGCTAAAATGTCACTTAGAGAACCGGTAACACCTGTTTGTAAATTCCAACTTATAGTAATTGCACTACCTGTACCTACTTGATAAGTTAACCTATATGTTCTATCACCCTTAGTTGTATCATATCCTAGACGATAATCTGATAATGAACCTTTCAGATAATCTGCCGGTAAAAGGAACCTGGTATCAAACACACCGGCGGGGGGCAAAGGCGGGAGTTCAAGTTCACCCAAAGCAGCATCAATTCCATCTGTAGCATTAGGATCTAAACCAAAATTTAAAATTTGTGATGTGATACCATCACTAACGGTTATTGGAATTTTAACTTGAGGTGTTTGAGCATAAAGAGTAACTGTAAAAGTTACAAGAACTGCAAACAGGTATAAAGATTTTTTCATGATATAACTCCATTCATTTTTTAAAAGGTGACTTACAATTTTTTATGTAACGGGTTTAAATTTTAATTTGTCCTAATTAGAACATTTGCCTTTATTACTTAAAACAAAAAGATAAATAGAATGAGAAATTCATTTCTCGGAAAATTTTGGTATTTTTTTATTTTTTAGGAAGAGGGATTCGTGGGTTTGAACACTATTTTTCTACTTTGATCTGTAGAGAGGGTAACATCCCTCTCTACATTTAATTTGCCATTAACCTTATTTAATTAAGATTAATTTCTTAGCATTAGAATACCTTCCGGCTTCTATTCTGTAGATATAAACTCCACTGGCATACTTACCGGCATTCCATATTATCTTATGATAACCGGCTTCTTGTTCCTGATTTATTATCTCTTCTACTCTTTGTCCAAGTGTGTTGTATATTGTTAACCTTACTCTTGCGTTCTCCGGTAGCCCGTATTTTATCGTTGTACTCGGATTAAACGGATTTGGGTAATTCTGCTCTAAACTAAACACTGCCGGTATTATCTTTTCTTCTAATACTAATTTTGTTACTTGTTTATTTGTTATTGCTATCTTTCCACCTTCACTTATAGTTTTATCTATCAAACTTCCACCGGTTGCTTTATCATATATTCTTATTCCTTTCATATTTGATATACTGATTGTTACCGGGTAACTGTCTGTGCTTATATCTATTTCTTTTGTACCGGTCATATTTTCTACATAAGTGTTATTACTACTAAATCTTACATCAAATACACCCATTTAGTTCGCCTATATCTTTACCCATATAAAGCACACTGCTCTTTCCTTTTGCATCTGATACTATTATTCTACCCCAGTCTTGGTTTATTGTATTAACACTAACCACATCACTTGTTTTTCCTTTTGCTAAAGATGATGTAATGTTTAACACACCATCTTGGTTTGCTTTCAACCAGTATCCTTTCCCCCCCTTAAGAGTATCAGGAATAAAGTAACCGTTATCATAACCAAAGAATGAAGAACTAATTATTCCTGAAGGGGTGCTCGTTAGACTATTTGTTATAACATGTCTATCATAGCCACCTATTAAATTCCAGCCGGAATTAACAGGTATAGTGGATGAAGAAGTATATGTACCTTCAACAAGAACAGTATTTGTGCTTGAAAACTTCAGCCAATATCCTTTTCCGTTTACTAATGTATCGGCAACTGTATACCCATTTCTAAAAGAAAATGCAGAAGAGGTTGCATCTTTGAATAAGCTGTCCTTCTTCATTTCGTTTGATATAATAGGTACAGACACTATATTCCAACCGGATGTAATTCTTATTTGTGCGGTTATTATCATGGCTATTTTCTCAAACACTCTTCCAGTAACAAAACTCCAAGTGCCACCGCTGTCTTTGACACGAATAAATAAATTGTGTTTGTCTGATGTTAATAACTTTATGTCAGCATTGAATTGTATTTCAATTTCACCTGAAGGAGACACGTTTACCTTGTTTCCTTTTCCATAACCTGGATCAAGATCAAAAAAGTATTCAAGAGTTGTAATTGATTTACCTTGAGAATTGTTATCGATCAAAAACATTTTTGAATACGATAAGCTCCACTTGTCCTCGGTATCTTGTACGCGGCAATTAAATATATGTATTCCAGAAGATACGTTTTTTAAGTCAGCAAGAAATGAAACACTATCCTTTTTTGAAGAAATATTACCAATCGAAATACCATTTCCATAACCCGGATCATTATCAACAAAGTATTCCAAACGTTTCAGAGTTTTTGTGGTACTAAATGACTCCTTGATAAATGTTTTTGTATAAATTTGGCTCCATACATTGTAATTATCTTTTGCTCTTAGAAAGAAGGTGTGTATTCCTTTACTTACACTACTTAAATCAACGGAAAAGTTTTTCTCAATATTACTAGCTGATATTACAGGTACTGAAGTCGCTAAATCGTATCCCGGATCCTGATCAATGTAGTATTCTATATTTGTTATAACCACATTTTCATTATTTAAATATCTTACTTTAAGAAACATTTTAGTAAAATTTTTGGTCCAATTACCAGCGCTATCCTTAAAGCGAATGTTAAGTGTATGAATTCCTTCCGGTAACCCTGTTACATCTAAAAATTCTGATAAAGTTATGTTGGCACCTTGAGCTATAGACAAGGTTTTACCATTATCAAAACCGGGGTCAGTATCAAAAAAGTATTCACCTTGAACTATGTCTTTAATCTCGTTGTAACCTGTATGTTCTTTTAGAAAAAACTTATAATATGTAAAGCTCCATTTCCCATTTTCATCTTTAACCCTAAGACCAAGAATATGAATCCCCTCATTAAGAGAAGAAATGTTTAATTTTGTATCAACTAGAAAGTTGGGTGTATTTGTTAAAGCGATTTTTGTTCCAATGCCAAAACCGGGTTCGGTATCAAAAAAGTATTCTGCTTCAGTTAATTTTGTTAAAATAAATACTTCATTAACAGTAATTAAGTTTTCTTTTAATTCTGTTTGAGTATTTGTCCCATCAAATACAGTAAGTCTTACAGAATATACACCCGGTACAGAATATGTATAAACGGGATTTTGTAAATAAGAATCCACGACTCCATCATTATTAAAATCCCATTCTCTACTAGAAATCGTTCCAGTAGATTTATCTGTAAACTTTACTGTTAAAGGAGTTTGTCCACTTATTACATCAGTCTGGAAATCTGCAGCAAAACCAATAGGTGTAATTTCAACTTTGTATTGATAAGGATTTTGCCACGTTTTTCCATTTGCTATACCTCTTATCTTTAAATAATATATACCGGTAGATAAATTATATTTTTCTGATTTGAAGGGGAATGAACCAATTAAAGCAGAACCAATAAAAATTGTGTTTTTATCCATTAGTGTGAATTCTTTAACTCCTGATCCGGCGTTTTCAATTTTGATAGAAACCGTAGAAGGTTTAAGTAGTTTAAAACTATAATAGTCCAAATCATTTTCTGAATTATTTGTATTTGTTGTTATCGAGCCAATATATTTCTCATTGGGATTTATTTTGTATGCATATTTTATTTCATTGGGTTCGTCAAGTCCACGTATGATTGAGTAGTAATCTTTAGACTCATCTGTATGGTAAAAATAGGTTTTGAGAGTATCGCCCGGAGTTAATAAATATTGACGGTCTAATCTGACAACCCCATCCCCATCTTTAACCGAAGAATTGTAATTTTCTAGGGATGTAATCCATACATATGGTATATCAGGAAGAGGCATTTGCGGATTATCTACCACATACATTAATCCTTGATTACCTTGTTTCCATGAATTAATGCCTATAATAGTACTCGTTTCATTTCCATCACCATTGATATCATAATTATGATACCCGTTAGCAAGCATTGATAAATTCATTTCGGTTCCGCCAAATAGATATACACCGTCATCAGAAGAAGGATTAGGGGCTGATGATGTTAAAGTAATGTAATTATATCTAAGGTCTCTTACAGCCTCCGAATTTAGGTTAGGGAACAAGGACTTATTGTTTTGTTTAGAACTATTTTTCTTTTTTGTGCCTACTTTATTATCCTTTGATTTCAATAGAGGAATATTCCAATAATTAGAACCACCGTGGGGGGTACCGATTGTAACTACTTTTGCTACTCTATGTCCGTCAGGTTCATTTGGTTTCACCCACCATCGATGTTCTGATGTATTATCATTATTAATTGTTCTTTGCAGATATTCTCTTATAGCCAATCCACCCATTGAATGACCTACAAGAATAACTTTTTCTGAATTTGTAACAGATAATACCTTCTCTATCATTCTCTTTAGAGCGTATCCTTGTTTTATTATTGATGATTCATTTCCATCGGATTCACCAATACCCAAGAAACCTGGCGAACCACTATTGTATAGTTTTATTCGTGGATCATTTTCATCTTCATTCCAAAAATTTTCAAAATTTATTGCAAATAAAACTCCATCTAAAAGATTATTCACACTATTACCGGCTTCATCCTTGTACAAAGTTAAAACATCATCATCAATAGTTCCTAAAATTCCGTCTGGTCCTTCAATACTTCTTAATCCGCTATAAGCATTTAATACAACATTAAAAACCTGTACATCTCCAATGTTAAAAATTGATTTTATCTGATTAATTGATTCGGTCCAAGTTTTATCATTAGAATCCAAACCGTGTACAAATATTATTGGGTATGGTGGTTTTGCTAATTGTGCATTTGTTTTAGAAAACGATAAAAATAAAGTGAATAAATAAAGTATAAAACCTATTTTTTTTATACCAATCACTTATTTGTTTTAGCCTTTATTTTAACTGACAAACCATCTTTATTTGTTGCAGTTGATGATACAGTTGCCTCGTAAATTGTTGGTATAGGAGGAATGCCGGACAAAACATAAGGTTCATCTCCCCCAAATATTCCAGCGTCTATACCATTAACACCGGCTCCTTTTGCAGGACTACCATTTTTTAAGATATACTTTGCATCTTCATTTCCTGTTAAAGTGAAAAGCAAACTACTATCTGCTTGTGTGTTATAACCAATATTATTTCTTATAATATTATTGCTGCCTGAAAAAGACCCACTAATTAAAATGTTATTCTCAAAAATCATTCCGACTATTACTGTAGAAAAAGAACCAGGACTAAAATCCATTACATTATTTTTTATTAGTCCGTTAGTACCAATATTTAGACTCGTGTTGCCAACAATAATGTTATTGTTTATTACAATATTATTGCCGGAAAGACCAATCACATAATAGTTGTATAAATTTGTACTAATGAAATTTTGTTTTATCATAATTCCTGATATACCGGTGTTTCCAGATATACTATTGGTAATTCGGTTTCGCTTTATAATAATATTATTACTTTCTATTTGAATAGCACCTACAGAACAACTAATAACTTTCGAGTTTTCAGCACCACTCTGAAAGACAATATTATTAATTTGTGCTTCGAATGGATTAAGACCTTTATCAAGGTTTTGCTCAATAAAATAACCGGGTCCAATTAATACAAGCTGTTTATTAATTGTTATATTTCCATAATTGGTCCCATATCCTGCAATGTAGAGTGTATCGCCGGCGCTTGCGCCATTAATTGCATCTTGCAAATTCGTAAAATCCGGCTTGTTTGCTGTGTTGCCATCAACCCGCCAAATTTTGGCATTACCAATAGAAACAAGGAGAACTAATAGAAGGAAAAATATTTTTTTCATAATTGCCTCATTTTATTTAATTTTGTTTTACTTTATTTCTTTTATTTTATTTGTTCTTTTTCTTAATTTATTATTTATTAACGAATTAACTCTTCCTATTATAACATATTTCTATTTCATCAAAATTAATTTTTTAGCATTAATATACCTTCCGGCTTCTATTCTGTAGATATAAACTCCACTGGCATACTTACCGGCATTCCATATTATCTTATGATAACCGGCTTCTTGTTCTTGGTTTATTATTTCTTCCACTCTTTGACCAAGTGTGTTATATATGGTTAGTCTTACTCTTGCGTTTTCCGGTAGCCCGTATTTTATCGTTGTACTCGGATTAAATGGATTAGGATAATTCTGCTCTAAACTAAACACTGCCGGGATTATCTTTTCTTCTAATACTAATTTTGTTATTGATTTATTTGTTATGTGTACTTTTCCACCTTCACTTATAGTTTTATCTATCAAACTTCCACCGGTTGCTTTGTCATAAATTCTTATTCCTTTCATATTACTTATACTTATTGTTACCGGATAACTTATCCATCTCTTTTGTACCGGTCATATTTTCTACATAAGTGTTATTACTACTAAATCTTACATCAAATACACCCATTGGTGGTTTTGGGGGGAGTTCATATTTGTTTAGTTCACCTATATCTTTACCCATATAAAGCACACTGCTCTTTCCTTTTGCATCTGATACTATTATTCTGCCCCAGTCTTGGTGTGTATTATTAACTAAGCTATAAGTACCTTTGTTAAGTGTAGCCAAAGGTATGTTAGTGCTTGTTATTGTTGCAGATGAAATATTTAACACTCCGTCTTGACTAGCCTTAAGCCAATAACCTTTACCGGGTTTTAGTGTGTCGGGGAGAAAATATCCGTTATTGAACCCATAAAAAACTAAAGAACTTATCCCATTAGGTGTTGTTGTTATCCTATTAACTACAATCGGTTTATCGTAGATACCCACAAGGTTCCAACCCATATTTATCGAAACTGTGGAGTCATCTGTAATCATTCCGGTTATCTGAATGGATTTACTACTGTCATATTTTAACCAATATCCTTTCCCTAATTGCAATGTATCTACTACTTGATAGCCGTTATTAAATGTATATAATGGGTTGGTTGTGTTAAATAAACCAACTTTACTCCTATCTGCTGCTTTTACCGGTGCTGAAATTATATTCCAACCGCTTGCTATATCTATACTTAGACTAATAGTGTTGCTATATTCTATTTTGAGAGTATTTATTGCGCTGTTTGTTACTTCGTAGCTGCTTTTTGTTTTCATATCTATATTTATCAGACTGCCGGTTATTACATCCTTAAGCCTAAAATTACCCGATGGGAATTTACTTGAGTCCCAACTTACTGTAATAGGATAACCCCCGGAACCGGGTTGAAAATACAATTGCCAGTCAATTGTCTTGATAGTAGTTGTATCTCTGTAATCCTTTAATGATGCTACCGAAGGTTGAGTTGGTAGTATAAATCTTGCATCAAATACTCCGCTTGGTGGTAAAGGCGGAAGTTCTAACTCTCCAAAGTTAATGTCAAGCCCATCTGTTGCCGATGGATCTAAACCATATTCTAATTTTTGTGTATCATTACCATTATCCATTATATTGATTGACAAGTCGGTAAATGCTTTTATTTGTGTTGTGAACTTGAAGATTACTGAATACTTGCTTTTCCCTCCGGTATTCTTTGCATTTACACGCCAATAATATGTTGTAGAACCGTTAAGATTATTTATTAATTTTGTAGTATCTGTTAAACTAGTGTCATTTATAATTATTGAAGAAAAATTAGAATCTGTAGATACTTGCAGCCCATAACTATCTGCCTTTTGTGAACTATGCCAAATAAGTTTGGGTGTAAGACTCACACCAATTGAATTATTTGAAGGACTTATTAGTTCAGGTACTGTTGGAAGCACATAATAATTTATCGTCATCTTTAATTTATTAAAGCTACTTGGATTTGTTACTATATAACTTCCGGTATCTACCATTGTAACATTTATTAATGAGCCTAATATTACGTCTTGTAGTTTTCCATTTATGCCTTCGGGTAAATTCCAAGTTATTGTTATACTATTTCCGCTACCAGGCTGATACTGTAGTTGGTAAACTTTAGTACCGCTAAAATCTTTATCTCCTTTTCTATAATCTTTTAAACTTGCATCACTTGTTGGTAAAATAAATCTTGCATCAAATACTCCGCTTGGTGGAAGCGGTGGAAGAGATTGCTCACCAAGACTTGCATCTATTCCGTCAGTTGCAATTGAATCCAAACCATAATTAAGTACTTGATTACCGTTGGAGTCGTCGTTGATAGACAATGATAGATTAATTTGAGGAAAATTATTTGAATAAATTGTAGCAGATACTTCATTTGAAAAACCACTTTCATTTCCAGCATTACCCACAGCTGTTATTCTGTAATAATATGTTTGTCCGTTAGTTACACTTATATCTTTGTAAGTTGTGTCCGGTGCATTTACACTATCAATAAGTGTAGTTGCAGTCGAGCTTGTGTCGCGGTAGATTCTGTATTTTGCTAAATCACTTTCTGTGTTTGGTGACCAAGTCAGGGTTACTTGCTGGTTGCCTGTTGTGGCAGTTAGGTTTTGGGGTGCGGAGACGATTTTTTTTATTGAGAATGTGCTATTACTTATATCCGTAATATTGGAATTATCCGCATCGCTGATTTTAACTTTAGAATTTGACGAGGGTGTATTGGGAATTGTCCACACATAACTTCCCGTACTTGCCGGAGTGGTTGTTATTATTGTAATCCAGCTTGTGTCATTGTCTGTAGTGTATTCAAGTTTTACATTTGTTATGCTACTGCTTGTCCAGGTGATGTTTTGGGAGGTGCCAACACGCCAGTTTTCTCCGCCGTTGGGGGAAGTTAATTGGATGCTTTGTTCAAATGGTGTAGCATTCACTTCATCCGAAAACCCGCTCTCATTCCCTGCGCTGTCAACTACAGTGATGCTGTAATAATAGGTTTGTCCATTAGTAACATTTATATCCGTGTAAGTTGTATCTGGTGCAGTTACACTATCAATTAATGTTACAGCCGGTGAAATTGTGCTGCGATATATTCTGTATTTTGCTACATCGCTTTCTGAGTTTGCTGACCAAGTTAATTTTATTTGTTGGTTGCCTGAAGTAGCTGTTAAGTTTTGGGGTGTAAAACTTCTTACTTGAGTTACTTGTACTATTCTAGTTAAACCGCTACCGGTTATAGTTACAGTAGCACTTCTTGAACTGGTGTATATATTCACACTATCTGCTGTTACAGTTACAATATCATCGTTAGAACCGCTTGTGGGTGATACGCTTAACCAACTTGCATTATCACTGACAGACCAACTTATGTTTGAACTTATGCTAAATGTTTCGTGACTTCCGGAATTTGAGCCTATAGTCAGACTAGTTGGGTCTACTGTAAGTATTTTATCTGAACTTAAAATACCTACTTGTTGAAATGCTGATTTAACAGCATTATATTCAACAGAATTTTGACCATATCTTTCTATTGCTGATTGAAGACTTAAGTTGGCGGCATCTATAAACTGTGAAGTCGATGTTAATTTTGTGGTAAG
This sequence comes from Ignavibacteria bacterium, assembly GCA_003233295.1. The sequence goes on from QILJ01000537.1 coordinate 10,114, forward strand.
TGTTTGATAATAAATTTTTTCAGTTTTGGTCCTTCCAATATCTGAGGCTATTAAATAAGCAGCTTTATTAGGAATACCACTATTAATGTGAACACCCCCCCAATCATTATCTTTATCATCAGGTAAATTCCGGTAATTTTCATAATTTTCAGGTTGATTAAACAAACCTGGATTTTGAAGACTACGAAGTGCGGATTTCTGTATAGTTATATCTTCTCCAATAAGCCAATCTTTATCTATAAAACTAGCAAAAACATCTGAATATGATTCATTCAGAGCTCCAGATTCTTTATGATAAATCAATTCTGCAGTTGATTCTGTAACACCATGCGTTATTTCATGAGCAGTGACATCTAAGGCACCTGCTAAATTTTTAAATTTTATACCATCTCCGGGACCAAAAACCATATAGTGGTTATTTGTCCAAAAAGCATTATTCGGTAAACCATCGTCAGTTCCAACTGCATTTACTACACTTTTCAATGAACCACCATTATTATCCCAACTATTTCTGTTATGTATATTTTTATAATAATCATAAACAATTCCAATGTAATTTTGAACACTGACAGCTGCACGCATTTCGGAATTGTCATTGAATAATTTATCTCCATTCGGATCAAAAATTAAATTATTACTACTGGGCAAATTATTGTTATTAAGTGTAGCATTATAAGTTGCTATAACACCTTTTGGATTACTTAAGCTGATAGGTCCATTAAACATAGGTTTTGTTGCATCAATTAATCTAAATTTACCATCATACTTGTAAATATTTAAAGTTTTATTTTTTCCATCGAGTGCAATTCCAGAACCTATAAACGGCCCACCATTTTTTACTTCAAGCAAAAGAGATTTTTGTGTACCGATTTTAAAATAATATTCAGGTAATCCACCCAATACTCCGTCATCTTGCCAAGTTGCTAACCAACTAGTTTGTCCAGAATTATTATTAATAGTAATTATTTTGGAGATGACAAAATCATCTGGGTTGACAGGCGGTGTATCTGCTTCATATATTTCAGCACTTATTTGCTCACCGTTTGTATATCCGGATGTAGTAATTTTTAAAAATACATTTTCTTCATCGCCAGAAATTGATATTTCTTGACCTGATAAATTTACCCACTTTAAAGAGTCAATGCTTTTTCCAGTATAAGTTAAAGTCCCATCACCTTGACTATTTCTATATTTATTGTCTCCTGCAAACTTTACTCTAATTGTCATTGATGAGGTTACTGTCT
>QILJ01000328.1 GCA_003233295.1 Ignavibacteria bacterium
TGAATAGTGTGGGTTTTTTATACCAACATTACAAAAATACGAATTATTCAAATTAATTTCAGGATGAAATTATAGTCTTTGCCCTTTATTCATAAAGGATGATGAGTTTACGACCAAGCACTAGATATGATAAAACTAAAAGGAACTACGGAGTAGTTCTCCGAAGGAGTCTTACAGACAAGTTAAACTTAATATATTGCTGACTTGCTTAGAACTCAGCCATTTTTTTACAATCCTCTTTCAACTAACTGATTCTTTTTGACCGCAAAAATATGGATTGATACAGCCACGATCATTCCAACAATCATCGGTTCAATTTCAGCAGCAAAAGTGTCAGAGGCTAATTGTGGACGCACTATCATCCAGATAATACTAGCCGAAACCGCGCTAATTGATTCGAGCACCGCATACTTACTATTAATTCGGAACCTCTTGAAATATGCGCCGAAGATGAGAAATAAAAGTCCCGGAATTAAAACCGAACCGATCATATACCATAACTCTATAACCGAAGTAAAAAGGTAAGCGAGTAAAATTGAAATAACCGCCGAAACGATTAATCCCGTTCGTGTATATTTGATAAGATTTTTTTCGTTATCATCATTTTTATATTTAGCGATGAAATCTCTTCCAAAAGTTGTGGCACTTATAAATAGGAAACTGTTCAACGTTGATAGAATTGTAGCGATCAGCGCTGCATAGAATATACCTTTAAAACCGGTTCCAAGTATTCTCTCAGCCAGCATTGGGAAAGAGAGCACCGGGTTATCCATGTGGGGTAATATTGCTCTTGAATAAAGCCCGGTAGCAGTAGTTAGAAAGTCGAACAGCGCCCAGAAGAAGATCGAGATAATGATGCCGTACTTTGCAATGCTAGGAGTCCTGGCTGAGTAACATCTTTGATGAAACCCGGGATCGGCAAATGTCCATAGTGCTATTAAAAACCAGACAATTATAAATGTAGGAGAAGCATCTCCGGTAACAGTAAGATACTGTGCCGGTAAGTCACTCTGAAGGAAATCACTCCCTCCCCACCCCGAAATTGCTACAAATACAATTATGAAAAACCCGATGAACATAACAAAAAACTGGATGGCATCAGTATAAATATTTGCCCGGTATCCACCTCGGTATAAATAAATTACAGAGAACAATATCCCGATAATAAGAGCCGTGAGCAGATCTAAACCAAATATCATTTGAATTAGCAAACCGATCATCAAGAGGTATGGTGCGGGTGAAACGAGTAAAAATATTATCACTGCCGAAATCACCCCGATTTTTCTGCCGTATGTTTCTTCCAACTTATCAGGAATTGTAAAGAGCGAGGCATTCTGTATTTTCCCCGCAAAAAATATTGCAAAGAGAAATGCAAATATGTAGTAAGGAAGTCCTTGAGTGAACCAGCTTAATATTCCATAGCGGTAGGTAAACTCACCGACTCCTAAAATTCCGCCGTACCACGTGGCTACATTGGTCAATATAAAAAGGAACATCCCGACTTTTCTACCCGAGAGCAAATATCCATCGGCATCTTGAAGATTTTTCTTTTTCGGCAGAAACCCGATAAAGATGATCACAAGGAAAAATCCTATTAGAATTGTAATATCAAGATTTGAGAATGAGACCATCTTTAATCATCTTTTTTAATTCACGTATCACGAAAACAATTCCGCCGCTGATCTTTAACTCGAAGTTATCCGACAAAGCAACATTACTTGTACTTTCCTTTTCACCAAATAGAAGCTGTGCATTACGAAGCGGATATTTTAATCCCGATGAAGTAATACGTGTCTTGGAATTGAATGCGTAGAGTGAAACGGTTTCATTTGGTATTGATTTTAATACTACATCATCAGCATAAGGGAAAAGAATCGTTTTACCATGGATAATTATTATCCTAATTTTTGAAAAGAATTTTATCACAATTCCTAGATTGCAGATAGAATGATCAAGCCTATCACCAGTACCGCCGAGGAGGTAAACCGTTTCAAACTTTTTTTTGATCGCGAACTTTAGAGACTTCTCAACATCAGTATCATTCTGCCGATTGTACTTTATTATCTCAGATTTATTCTTGTAGTAGCTAAGGACTTCCGGACTGATCGAGTCAAAGTCGCCGATTATATAGTGCGGAACAATCCCAAGTTTGTAGCATGAGTTCGCTCCGCCGTCAGCAGCGATGATCGTCGCGACACCATACTTCATTAGGTAATTGATATTCTGCTTCGAAGGCTTATCACCATTCGCAATTATTATACATGATTTCATTTATTATCCATTACTTTAGCCACTAATTCACTAAAAGAAATAGAACACTGATTTAACAGATGAAACAGATATTCACAGATTATTTTTATCTGTGATAATCCGTTAAGTCCGTGTTATCTGTGTGCTATTTACTACTCATAAACCTATTTTTATACCTGATACGAAATTTCTTTCTGCTGCCGGGAAGAATTCCTTTCCTATTCCGTAAGCTGCATACAAATTATCAAGTATATTATTCACTTGCAAAAATACTTTCACATTCTTAAATATTGGCTCGGCTTTGAATTGATAACTCACAAGAATATTTGATACAAAGTATGCATCAACTTTGTTATCTCTGTAATTAGTAAGTCCGGGATATTTAATTAAATATTCACTCAAATTGTTATCGTAGTTATCAGTAAAAAAATCCCCGACATATTTAAGCCATAGCTGTGTAAAAAATCTACCCGCAGTAAAGCGAAAAATTCCATTCAATGTTAAATCGGGGAAACCGCTAATTCTATTGCCTTCAAGGTTGATTGAATTGTTTTCATCAATGAAATAACTTCCCTGCACGATCGTATTTTTACTATAAGAACCTGTTAATGTAAAATCAAAATTATTATTCAGTTTTACCGTTCCGCTTAACTCAACTCCGGCGTGAACAGTCTTATCCATATTACCGGTTATCGGCTGCCCGAATCTATCAACTTGCCCGTTCTTTACTATTTCATCGGAAAAGATCATATAAAATAAATTTGCCGATAAAGAAAGTCTGCGAGTATTGTAACCGGAACCAAACTCAAAACTGTTCATAGTTTCAGGCTTGACCAGCGGTTTGGAAAAATCATAGTTACCGTTAGCATCCGTTTCAAACTGAGGAACTTCACCCGCGCTTGATTCTGCTGCATCATAGTAATTCTTCAATCTCGGTTCACGCGTAACTTGGGCATAAGATAAAAACAAATTCCAATCGGTATTTATTAAGTAATTCAAACCGACCCGCGGATTAAGGTAGAGTCCATCAACTGTAAAATCTGTTCCGACATACTTTTCGTTATACAACCTGTATTTATGATAAGCCAACTGCAACTCAGCCAGTGCATTGAATTTACTGGAAAACTTATAATTTTCATGAGCATAAATACTGATTATATTTTTGAATCCGTTATAAAAATAATATTCATAATCAGCCGGAACATCTGGCGGAATATTTTCAGCATAGTTGATATTACCATAATGATCGGAACGGTGGAATCTAAATTCACCGCCAAGAATCAAGTTACCGTTAGTATGATCGATATTTATTCTTGGTATCCATCCCCATTGGCTGTTTTTAACAGTCGCCCTGATCAATGTATTTGTTGGGACCATCGTTGAATCATATCTGTTTTCCTTTAGTCTGAAATAATCATCATAATAAACAGACCACGAACCGTCATAATCAAAAAAGCCGTTACCCAGCACTAAGAACAAGGATGAATTGAGTGTAACATTTTTGCTGAGTTTGATATCATTCAGAAGTTCAAAATGAGGCTGCGAAAAATTTTCTATTTCCGTTTCCTTCCTCTGTAGTTTGTATGTGTATTCATTATTAGAAGTTTCCCAGTATGAATAATTTTTTCTTCTCATATCTCTATCTTTGACCGTGAACTTCGGCAGCCCTGTATAAACTAATCCGTCAGCAATTGGTCCGCCGTAAAAATTCAGCTGCGTTGTAACTGATTTATCATATCTCACAGCAGAAACATAATATGAAGTAAAATCCGTCCAGCTCATATCGCGATAGCCTGAACTCAGCGTTCGGGAAAGTTTTACATAAATTGAATACTTATCGTTTATTAAACCACTTGCAAAAGAAGCGGAAAATTTTCGTGTGTTGTAAGTTCCGTAGTTAGCGCCAAGTTCAAAAAGAGGTTTCTCGGAAAAATTAGATGTAAGAATATTTATCGAACCACCTATAGCCGGATACCCGATAACGCCCGAACCGGCGCCGCGCTGAACTTGTATCATTCCCACGCTGGAAAGAAGATCGGGAAAATCTACCCAGTAAACGTTATTATCTTCAGGATCATTCTGCGGAATGCCGTTTATCGATATAGAAATTCTGCGCTGATCAAATCCTCGAATGCTGATATAATTATATCCAATTCCGCTGCCTCCTTCGGAATAGAAAGTTGTAGATGGAAGATAACTGAGAAATTCCGGAATGTCCTGCTGAACATAACTTTCTTCAATCTCCTGCTGATCAATCTTAGAAAATGAGATCGGCGAGACTCCTTCCTTAGCGATACTTCCTTTAACCAGTACAGTTTGACTTGTAAAACTTAATTCCTTTAAAATAAAGATGTTCTCGGTTTTAAAATCAAGTTCCGATACAGGTTTACTAATGGATTTGAATCCGATATAGCTGATAATGATATTATCACCTTTATCAAACTCCCCCTCTAATTCGAATCTTCCATTCTTATCAGATGTGGTTCCAATGTTTGTCTTTTCAACAGCAACATTAGCTAAATAGATTGGATTTCCTTCATCATCATAAATTCTTCCGGAAAGTTTTTTTTCTTGTGCAGTTAATAACGAAGTACATATTAATACCAGAATTAATAAGTGTTTCACCTTAAACTCCTTTAAATGTTGTTTAAAATTAAAAAACCGTTTTTGGAAAACGGTCAGCACTTAATAATTCAGGCCGTTTCCCTACGCCGGCATTACCCGGATCAGGTTAAAGGGTATACTCTCAGTCCTACAATAGCAGAACACCCCTAACAGTTTTATCATTACAAAAATATATTTTTAAATATTTAATTCAAA
>QILJ01000160.1 GCA_003233295.1 Ignavibacteria bacterium
AATGTATTGGTTACAAGAGTTATTTTATTTTCTAATACTATTATATATAAATATCTCCAGATAGAAAATACTCCATCAATGTCTATTTTACAGTACCCCAAAAGGGCTATATAGAAAGTACCCCAAAAGGGCTATATAGAAAGTACCCCAAAAGGGCTATGATAAAAGTAGACAGAACCATTAAAAATAATATCTAAATTTCCGCTCATTTCATCATTTTTATTTACATTAATTTTAAGAACATTTGTTACGCGCTAATTGCTTTACAGTTGTAAATAATGCAAATGAAATGCCAAATTAATTTGTAAAAATCAAATGTTTTGCGGTTTAATTGACAGCATTGTCGTATTAGAGTGAGACTATGTATCAAAATGTTCAAGAATAATAAAAACAGATTTCATTCTGTGATGTTTTTATACAGTATACCATTTAGAGGGATTTTATTTGATAGATAAAGATTCCGGCTGAAAAATTGCCGGAATGACATATATAATCTGGAACAACTTTAATTTTACAGAAAAGATTCTTCCCGCAATATTCTAAAACACAAACATTTCTTAAAAGAAAAAGAATAGCTTTAGATGATCCCGTTAGAGATAGCGTAACTTACAACCTCTGTGAAGTTTTTTACATTTAATTTTTTTATAATATTCTTACGGTGTTTTATAACCGTAAATTCGCTGATGAATAATTTTTCGGCTACTACTTTACTTGTGAGACCTTTTGATATAAGACCGACAATTTCAACTTCTCTTGGTGTAAGGGGGGGAGGTGAAACTTTACCAATACTATGCGATGTTAAGTTTCTACCGGAAACATAATGCAATATTTTTTCGGTTATCTCTTTATTCAAATACTCCTCACCTTCGGCTAATTTTCTGATAGCTTTAAGCAACTCGGAAATATCAGCGTCTTTATAGAGATATCCATCTGCTCCGCTGGAGATTGCATCAATGATGAATTTTTCATTGTCAATCATTGTAAGCATTAATATTCTAATTTCCTCTCTCAATTCTTTTATTTTTTTCGCGGCTTCTATTCCATTTATCCCCGGCATGTTTATATCCATCACAACTACGTGGGGTTTTAGTTCTTCTACTTTTTTAATTGCTTCTTCGCCGTTGCTTGCTTCCCCTATCACAGTCATATCATCATGAGCATTGATTACAGATTTAATGCCTTCCCTAACCATTTTGTGGTCGTCAACAAGAAGTACTTTAATTTTTGCCATTAGTTTTCTCCTTTAAAGGAATCTGAAAATAAACTTTCGTCCCTTCATTGATTTTGGATTCGAATTCCAAAAAGCCATTTAAAATTTTAGCTCTCTCCTGTATAGATATCAATCCAAAACTTCTTAGACTATTGGTCTGCAGTTGATAATCATGAACATTGAATCCTATACCATTATCAGTTATTATAGCAATAAATTTATCTTGTTGAAAGTGGAATTCAAGTTTTACTTCAGTGGCTTTCGAATGTTTTGTAATATTGTTGATTACCTCCTGACAAATTCTATAAATTGCTAATTCAGTATTTTTTCCCATCGGGGAATATTCTCCATAAACATTGATTGACGCTTTGTAACAACCGGTACTGGAACATTGATGAATCATTGAATCGAGTGCAGCTATTAAACCGTAGTTCTCCAGTTCTGCCGGATGTAGGGAGTATATAATGTCTTTAATTTCTTTGTTGGTATTTAAAAGTAATTTGATAGTCTTATCAATTTTCTCAGTTGTTTTAGGTGAACTATCTTTCAGTAGTTCAATATTCAATTTGATCAGCATTAACTTCTGACCAATTTGATCATGAAGTTCCTTTGAAATACGTTTTCTTTCATCTTCAATAAATGCAAACATTTTTTTAGAAACGATTCTCTGCAATTCAAGTTCTTTGTCTGTATCTAATCTTTGAATCTGGTCTGTGATATCTTCATAATTACAAACGATTTTTTCTGTATCACCATTTAAATTTTTAATATCATAAACAGTCAGTTGCAACACTTTATCTAATTGTTCAAAGTAGATCGGGTCGGATTTAAAGAATCCTCCATCCTTTAAAATTCTTAATACATTATTACTTAATTCATCATCAAGCATGTTGGTTAGTTCTAATAAATTATTAAGCAGAGAATCCTCTTTAAATAAATTTACCCAAGTATTGTTTATTTTTATAGTGTTTCCATTTTTATTAAATATTGCTTTAGCATACGGGGATTGTGAAATTATTGCTTCAAGTTCCAAATAGCTTAGATCAACTTCTTCTTTAAGTAATTTATTGCTTTCTTCTAATCTTTTAGTAGTCTCGATCAGTTTTTCTTCTACTTCTTTACGAGATGAAATATTTCTATTGGATACTCTATGCCCAATATATTTATCCCTAGTGTCAAATACAGATTGACATGAATGATCAATCCACATGATTTGATTTTCTTTAGTTACTATCCTGAATTCAATGGATTCGACTTCATTTCCTGATAACGCCTTAGTTTCATGAGTAAGAAATAAGTCCTTATCATCCTGATAAATAATCTTGTCAATTAATTCAGGATTATCATAAAACTCCTGTTGTGAATAACCCGTAATTATTTCACAGGAAGGCGAAATAAAATTTATCTTTTTTTCATGAGATATCCAGTACTCCCAATCTTTTGTATAATTAGCAACCGTTTTGAAACGCAGTTCACTCTCAATTATTGACTGTTCATCAGAGAATCGCTTCCTAAGAAAATAGTACAATATAGTACCAAAGAGCATGAAAGTTGCGATTATCATTATTTTATTAAAAAAGTAATGGGAGGATACCGGTGGGATTATAAGAGCCCCTAATTCTTCATCAGAAAATATTAAATAGTTAATTAAGGAATCGAAAATTGAAATTATCAGTGAGATTAAAAATGAAAAAAGTAAAAAATATCGAAGATCGAGGAACCTGCTTTTTTTATTTAATTTGTTCTTGCGATTCATCTATAATTCTTCAATATCATTTTATTAATTATCTCAATAACTTTTAGGATTATGAGTTTCTCCGTGGCATTTTAAATAACAACTTCCTCTATAACTACCTCTGTCAACAAACTCTAAGCGCCCGTTTACTGATGATACTACTGATATATTAAAGTTAATCAAGTGAGTATTATTAGTGCTGTTTCCTTGTGAACTGCTTATTCCATGCGGGTCATGGCAGGAGTTACATGAAATATCTTCACCAACGATATGTTTTCGATGCACTTTTCTAACAAAACGACTCATGCCATTAATTATCTGACTTCTATCATGGCACTGATAACACAATTCATAATTTTGGTATGATTCATTGGTCCCATCAACTCGTACATATTCAAATTTTAAAATCTGGGGATATATTGAACCATGTGGTCCTTTGGGAGAGCCAGTACCGTCACTTGCGTGACAATCTGTACAGTAAATTATACTTGCCTCAGTAAGAGGTGAAATCAGACTTCTTACATTTGAATTTACACCTGCCGCTTCAATTGGATGATAAGAAGGATTATTAACATCAAATTCAAGTCGGACGTTATCCTGTTCAATCTGTCTTGAAGTAGGGCTGCCAGGCTTATCAGGGCTATCGGCATGGCATTTGTAACATAATTCGTATTGATATTGAATTGGATCAATACTATTCCCTACTGTATTAACACCTTTCACACCCCTTATCAGACCGGAAGCAAGGGGAGCAGAAGCTGCATCATCATTAGCCTGATGAGGCTCATGGCAATCCTGACATTCTACATGCTTTGTTGTAACAGCACCGTTCTCAGTAGGGTCATGTAATTGATCGTATAAATAAACATTATGCCTATATGGTTTTATTAACTGGCTCTGAATATTTTGAGATGCAACATTTCCATTGTGACAAACAATACAGTTGTCTTCATCCTTACTGTAATTTAATAAGCGTGTAGTACCTGATGCGTTATGTGGGTTATGACAATTCTCACAAGCGTTTTCAGCTACGGTAGTATAAGATGATCGCGGCCAAGGATCAACCCCGCTTCCGTTCCAAGTAGCTGTAGAAATTTCATGACTTGAAGTATTCCAATTAGTTCTATCGTGACAAGCGATACATAGGTTAGAGTATTTATTATCCTCGACTAAAAAATTAGTGAAATCATTTTTATGCGGGTCATGACAGCTAATACATTGTAATTTTCCATTCTCTAAAGTTATACTTGGTGGAAGTGAAGATGGATCGTGCAATTGTCCGTCACTTAAAGTCAATGCTGAATTATATATAAACGAAATAGGATGATCGTCAGAAAGATCTGTTGATAAGTTAGTCGGACCAATCGGCATAGTTGTCACACCATTGTTAAATCCAATGTCAGAAGTTCTACTTAGAACAGAACCTAATGCGATTGTACCATCATGACAGGAAAGGCACAATATTGATGCCCCGTCCGGCTGTCCGATGGTAGCTTCGGAAGTTGAACTATTGTATAAAGTATAACTAACACCCGGATCAGTTCTATTCCATAGTGGCGCCCTGGGACTACTATTATGAGGTGTATGGCAAAAAATGCATAATTCTGTTTCGCTAGTAGCCTTAACATTTCCCGGTCCGGAAACAGAAAGATTATGCACAGTCGATGCAAGATTCTGTCCTTGAATACTGAAATTAAAAATCAGTAGAACTGATAAAATATAGAGTAAAATATTATTTTTTATCATCTATCAACCTAAAAACTTGAATTCTTGAATTATATGAATCAGCAATGTATATATTGTTATCACTATCAATTGTTATGCCGGTCGGCAGCCAAAATCTTGAATTAAGTTGTCCCATTCCACCAAAATTGTATAAAAAATTCCCTTCGGAATCAAATATCTGAACAGTATGAAATAGTGCATCAACTAAATAAATATGATTATATGAATCAACTGCAATTCCTTTTGGTCGGTTAAAGTATCCTGTTGCATCACCTGCTTCCAAAAGATCTTAAATAATTACCATTCTTGTCAAAAACCTGAATTCGAAAGTTCATTGCATCAACAACAAGAAGGTTTTCATTTTTATCCAAAGTTAAAAACGTAGGAAAATTAAAATTACCTTCTTCTTCACCTCGCTCACCAATAGTTCTTAAAAAATTTCCCTTGTCATCAAAAACTACAACTCTATGATTTGCAGTTTCGCTAATATAAATAAGTCCCGAAATTTTATCATAAACAATACCTGTTGGTTTTTCTAATTTTTGAGATAAGTGAAAAGTATCCAGTTCTTCTTCTTCAACATCATAAATAAAAATTTTTGATAATTTCGAATCGGTGAAAAGGATTTTGTTTTTTTTGAATTTGCAGACACCAACAAGTGAAGGAAAAACTTTATAATCATCATTTTGTACAACTTCAAAACCATCATTAGTTACAAGCAGAGGAGTGAATCGTCCTTGGTCAAGAACAAAGTATGAATCTTCATCATATTTTACCAGATTAAAAGGTTTAACGAGATTTTCCTCAGTTACACCGGCAACTAAATTTAAAAATTGAGAAAATATTCCTTCCTCGGTTTTAACATCTTTTTCCCTACTGAAGTTCTTTATCCATTCAACAGAAAAATGGTCTCCATCTTTATCCTGCGCTGATATAGTGGTGATGGATAGAATTAGATATATATTTAGTAATATTATTCGTTTCATTTTTAATTAAATATGAGACACTTATCTTGTTAAATAGTAATTTAATCGTTTTTTAATTATAAAGCAATTGGATTTGAAATGATTTGACGGCAATCACAACAAGTTTAAAAACTTATGTTAAATCTATTCAGTATAACTTAAGTTAATAATGCTGTTAAAATAAAACCCAACCACAATAAATTTGATCGGGTTTTCTTACAAATTATATAAAACAAAGATCTAAAAATCTACTTGTTTGTTTATGTGTTTTAACTTGTCAATGATATTTCCTTCAGCATCAACAACAGTGGAATGACAAAAGGTACACTGCTCAATTGTCCAAGTGCCGGAATGACCGGTTGGTCTCGGAGTCACTAGATTTCCTTCGGCATCAATTTCTCCGTGACAAGTTCCACATGCTCCTTCTTTTCCCGTAGTACTATTCCAAAGCGGATTATAACTATTGCCTTGGATATCTCCAAATTTAAAAGCACCATGGCAATATGTATTTGTACATGTCAGATCACTATTGAACTCTGGTGTAACATCCAAACTATCCGGATGAGCAAATTCTCCAAATTCCATTTTAGCAGGCGGGGGAGCAATATGTTCATGAACAAAGAGATCATTGCCAACTGTTTCTTGATGACATTCAAAACAGCCGTAATTAACGCTAACACTAGTAGTATCGTAAACATGTTTGAAATGGGCGCCGACACCTCTGGCGCTGACTTCAGAATTATCTTCAAGATCAACTGGCGGGGCAATATGTTCCGGATTTGCAAAATCGCCATGACAAGTGTTGCATGCTTCCGGTCCGGCAGGCTCTGTATGACATCCTAAGCAACTTTGACCCGTCGTTCCTCCTTTATAGTCAGCGGCATGGCATTGCTGGCATTCACGTAGATTAAAACTCCAGTCGTTTTCTCTAAAAACAAATTTATGGAAATTTGGAGAAGATGCATCGCCAAATCCTTCGGGATGAACACCGATGGTTGGAGGCGGCACAATATTATCATTTACTTCGCTGCAGCTGATTGACAAAAAAAGGGAGATGAAAACTATCCAAATTATTGAGACTAATTTCATTTTATACCTTCAAATTCACACTGTTAATTTTGTATATACTCTTAATATTTTTTTATGAAAAACTAAAATTTAATTTATCTTATTCATTATTCCCTAATCTACTTTACTGCCATGGCAATATCCGCAGAAGCCTTGTCCTGGAATTTGCGAAAGCGCTCCGGCATCCGTATGACAGTTATAACAAACTGCTCCGAAGTCTCCGTGCCATTCACCTTCTTCATTATGTAAGTATCCAGTAACATGTGTTTTAGGGTTCGTTCCTTTTATGCCGTCACTATCGGTGTGGCACAATATACAATTCGGATCTGCGCCTTGTGTGTCATGGCAAGCAGCGCAGCTTTCAATATCTCTTCTGGCAATCTCGGCATGAACACCACCGCCGCTTCCGACACCTAATGTAGTAAAATTAGGCTGTGTATGTGATGCGGGAACAAAACCGCCTAATGCAAAATCTCCTGAGCCTTCACTATTATGACATTCTGCACAGAACGTTTCGGTCTGATGACATGTCGCACATTCTGCTGTTTTTCCTCTTGCATCAATTCCGTGATTGTACTGGTAATTTAGATCATGCACTAGAGATATCCGCTGTACATTCGTATTGTCGATAAGTCTATGAGGAGAATACGGAGTATAGAAATTATCGGCAGTATTGGTTTCGTCAATCATAATAGTTCCGACATGACAAGATTCGCAGAAGTTATTATCATGGCACATTACACAATTAGCATCTGCTTCCAGAGACATTATTTTATGTTCTTTATTGAAATTAACTTGCTTATGATTTTCGGGGATTAAATTTGCAGTTGATACATGGCACTGCTCGCACACATTTGTCGCTTTTGTTGTATTATCATGACACTGATAACAATCGCCCATCTGGGGAAATAATGTCGGCGATTCAAATGCATAATCAACTTTATCTAAACCTTTATGACACGATGTACATTCCAACGATTGTTCATCTATGTGTAACTTATGATTGAAATAAATTGATGATTTAACTACCGGTATCGGTTCGTAAACATTTTCATAGTGGCAATCTTCACATGTATCATCATCCTCAACATCATGACAATCACTGCATGCTTCCATTGTAGGAGTAAGTTTATCACTTAAGGATGTACTACTCTCAACAGCAGTATGACATGTTTCACAATCGATATCATTTTCAATATGAGTTTTGTGTGTGAATTTAATTAAACTGGCATGTGATGAATCTTGAGTTTCAGTATCAGACATGAATGCCGTAACGCTCAGATAAACAATTCCAGCAATAAAAAGCAATATGTAAAAGTGTTTTGTTTTCATTTCAACTCTGTTATATGTTCACGTTAAACCAGTAATTAAGTTTGAATAATAACCGATAATCATTCTTATAGATTTTATTATTAAAGAACTGTCCTTGAAGATCGAACGACAGAACCCTAAGCGGTCGGATATTAAAGCCTGCAAGTAATGAAATGATCTTACTCGTTTCTGATTCAGCAGACAATTTGTAGCTTGTATAACCAAGTCCTATAGATGGAGTCAGAAGTCCATCCAAAAAGGTTCTGGCTGTGTACAATGAAATCGCATCCAACTCGCCGGCATATCCAAAAGTCTTTCTGTAACTTATACTGCCTAAAGTTGAATTCAAACCGATTGTGAATCTTTGCGAATTATCATCTTTATAAATAACATCCCCGAATTTACCAACAACAGTAAAAGATGAATTGATTTTATATTCAGCACCGCCTTCAATTTCATGAGTATTTGCAAAGTCAAAGACAGCAAAGATAGAGTTATATCTTATCTTAGGCGCCCGGTAATTATAGTATAAAGAGAAACCCCAATCTTTAACATCGTCATATCTTCCGGTGAATTCAATTCTTGATGTTGTACTGTAATTCAAATCATAATCATAGCGTGCATTGAGATTAAACACTTTTGGTGATCTGTAGGAAATTTCGCCGGACGCGAACTTATACTGATTTGAATGATTCTGAATTAAATACTGTATTGGGTTTAAATTTTCATCCAGCCTTATTGTTTCATAACTTGCAAAGGAATAATTCTTATCCACATAGCTCAGTGCAAACCTAAAATTTTCAACGGCAGTTATATCGAACTTTCCGCTGAAGATATAATTATTCTTCCAATCATTCGTGATTTCAAATTTCTGATAAGCCGGTACGTTACCGCCGTAGAATAGATGAAGGTTATATCCTTTGTACTTGAATTTTATGTCACCGCCGTCATAAGTACCGCTCGAAACATTATTGAACAGAGAGATCCTTCCGACCTTAAATGATAAGAAGTCAAAAAGATTTCTTCCTTCGAGATACAAATTGTAAAAACGAACGCGTGGATCATTTACCAATTTTTTAGCGACATCGGTTTCATAATTCACCCTTGTTTTTATAGAGAATTTACCATAATTGGCGTTCAACATTAAGGATTGGAATGTGCGAAGATATTGGTAGGATTCCGTTATGTCATGTCGTTCAAATGAATAAACCGATGAAGAAATCCTACCATTAAAATTTTGAGCTGCAACAAAAGTTTGAAACAATAATATGACTACAATTACTAAAAACTTAGTTTTCATTTTCAGCCTAATAAGTTACTTTATTTTTTAGGAATATTGTGAGCTATCTCTTTCCACATTTTTTCAAAATTAAATTCTTTATAACTTGGACTCTTTTTATTGTGACAAGTCTCGCATTTTTTCTGTATTGTAGCTTTATCTTTGAAGTCTGTAAGTCCGGCGGCAACAGCTTTAGCATGATCTTTCATTATGCTTTTCTTTTTATATTTGCTGCCTGCACCGTGGCATGCTTCGCACTGAACGCCATCTTCAATTTTGAATTTCTTCCCTTTTAATGAAGCATCAACATTGGAAGCAACCGTATGACAGGAAAGGCACTCGGGTGTTTCAACTGCTTTTGTTTTAAAGCCTTTATCCTTTGCAATTTTATCCGCTTCGGCTGTCTGTAATGTTTTGTATGCCTTTGCATGTTTGCTGCCTTTCCAAACTTTAAGTTGGTTACCTTTTGCATCTTTTTTATGACACATACCGCAAGTTTTTACACCGACAAATTGAGGACTATCTCCGGCTAAGACGATTGAATAATTAGAAAAAGTGAAAAAGAGTGTAATAACCGTTATTAGAGAAATGCCAAATAGTTTTTTCATGCTGCCACCT
>QILJ01000367.1 GCA_003233295.1 Ignavibacteria bacterium
GTCACCAGTGAATCAGTTTTTTCAGCATAGCTAACAGCTTTATTTAATGTACTGATGAATTTTTCTTTATCGTTGATCAAGTGATCAGCAGGAAGAATAATAGTTATTGCGTCATCGTATTTCTCTTCTATTAGGATTGATGCAAGACCGATACAAGCAGCAGTATTTTTACCAAAAGGTTCAACAATTATATTTTCTTCCGGAACATCATTCAACTGTTCAATAATTTTATCTTTCTGAAGTTTATTTGTAACTACATAAATGTTTTCTTTTTTCACTAAAGGGTCCAATCTATCAACCGTGTTCTGGATCATCGACCTATCCGTAAAGAGTGTCAATAGTTGTTTTGGTTCTACTTGTCTGCTTCGAGGCCAAAATCGTGAGCCAACTCCGCCAGCCATGACTATCGCGACAACTTCCATTATTTTTCCTTACTTAATGATTCTAAATACTTTCCTAATTTTTCCGCTCTGTTGATATAAGTGGTTATATCCACATCTTTACTTCGCACTATCGCTACAATAACGATAAGACATGCTCTCATCGATTCAACGAATTTTTTATCAACTATGACATCCTTGCTTTGAACTTTCGTAAGAGCGGTGTAAAAAACAGTATGCATCTCAGCTAAGATATTAAACCCAATTTCTTCGGATAACTTTGCATGTTTTTTTATTAAGCTAATGATTTTTTTTATCTCTTCATATGAAACATTATCAGTTTCTAACTCCTTCAACATTTTTTCTAACTTAGAAACAGGCTTCAGGATTTTTTCTTCAAAGTCAGCGAAATCAAATTTATCATGTTCAACAACTTCTTCTAAAATCAATTCTTCTTTCAGTGTATCAATTTCTTCCGATTCTCTTTCATCGTTATTCGTTTCTTCATATAAATGTGTGGGAATATTTTTTGTGGATTCAATATCACCTAAGTCAATTGCTATTTCTTCCTCGGTTATCACCGGAGCTAGGATTTCTTTCAGCTTCTCCGTAGTAACTACATCTAAAAGGTTGCTTAATTCAACAATTAAGTTATTGCTGTGCTCTTTAAATGTGTCTGTTAATTTTAGAAAATCAACATTACCACCGCTAACAAACTTATATGCATCGCTGAGTTTTATCGCAAATTTCGAAAGTTCGGTTTTTGTTTTCATCATAGCGATCTCTTTTTCAATATCTTCACTATTGCCGAGATAATCTTTTAAGTATGCTACGGTTTCTACCCTATCCGGACTAAGACGAAGATTATTAGAAGCTAATGACAGAGCCTGCAATATGTATTGTTTGAAAAAATTCATTTTCAGTATTTATAAATTCGTGGAATTCTTTTACCTATACCGCATGTAATTTCATAAGGAATTGTATTTAATGTCTTACACCAATCCATTGCGGTTATTTCTTGATTCTTGGATTTCCCAATTAAAATAATCTTATCTCCAATTTTAATATTATCATCGTTAACATCAAACATAATTCTGTCCATTGTCACAGTTCCCACTTGATGATATTTTTTGTCTCTGATTATTCCCGTCATCCTATTTGTAAGTCCGCGTCTTATACCATCGGCATAACCTACAGCAACGGAAACGATTTTAGTTTTTTTACCTGCAATAAACTTTCGTCCATAACTAACCGAATCTCCTTTTTTAATAATGCTGGCAGTTGAGACTTTAGATACAATTGACATAACCGGTTTCAGTTTTATCGATTCACTCGTTTCCGTTGACGGATAATATCCATAAAGTGATATCCCGCTTCTTACCATATCTAAGTAAGATCCCGGAATATCCAAGATCGCACCGCTGTTTGCGGCATGAGCTGATCCGTAGTTAATGTTTAATTCTTTTAGTTCGTTTAGAATATCCAAAAATCTATTCAATTGCAATTCTGCAAAAGTTTTATCTTTTTCGTCAGAAGTCGCGAAGTGAGTATATACACCATCAATAACAACATTTCTAATATTAGCCAATCTCGAAATAAGTTCAACTGCTTGTGTAAATTTGATCCCGACTCTTCCCATTCCCGTATCGATATTAATATGAACAGGAAACTTTTTTGCTGATCCATGTTTTTCAATAAATTTTAACTGATCAAAATCTGTGATGGTCGGAATTACCTTATACCTTATATACTCATCCAGTTCTGCTTTTGTTAATGGAGCAAAGCAAAGAATCGGCTGTTTGGTGATGCGCGCTTTCCTCAACTCTATTGCCTCTTCCAAAAGTGCAACAGCATAGTAAGCTGGTTTTTTATCGCCAAGTGTTTCAAAT
Source organism: Ignavibacteria bacterium (assembly GCA_003233295.1). The sequence goes on from QILJ01000367.1 coordinate 2,270, forward strand.
GCTTTTACACATTCAATCATTCCATGACCGTAAGCATCAGCTTTTACTACAGCCATTACTTTCGATTTACCCACTTTTCTTTTAATACCTATATAGTTAAATAACAGGTTTCTGATATCTATTTCGGCAAAAGTGGAACGCATATTATTTAAAATTATTCTTAGTAAAATGATTTAAAAAATAAGCAATAATATTATAATTTTTCAAAATAACTATCTTATTTTACCCAAAATGAATAAAAGACGTTCTGCAAAATAAGACTATTTAAAATGGTGGAAATTTATTAATTTTGAACATGTCAAATTCCCCTAAAAAGAAATGCAAACCAAAACCACAAGATTTCAATATCTCCTCGAACCTTCAGAGCCATGACCGGCTTAAGTAAAGAAAATTTTAATGAGTTATATAAAGAACTACCCCCTCTAAATGAAAAGTCAGAATTAAAAAGACTAAATAATTCAAAACGACAAGAGGGGATGCTCTTTTTTATACTTTTTCTTCCTCTTTGTTTTTTCTAAAAAAAAGTTTTTCTCTCTTTTAAACATAACTTCTTTGTATCTTAAAAATAAATTATTAGCTTTGGAACAACTTTATTATACACGGTTTCGCAAACAACCTTGTGAAACTTGACACCTATAGAATAACTAAGGAAGACTATCATGAATTAACTATTTTGTCCTAAACCTTTTGAAAATATACAATAACAGAATATAAGATCACTTGAATTATTAATGGAGTATCCATAATGAAAAAACTTACTCGCAGAAATTTTTTAAAGAGCAGTGCCTTTGCTACTGCTGGTATTTTCTCAATCCCAACAATATTGCCAGCTAATTTTCTCAAAAACGGATCGCCAAATGACAAGATAAACATTGGTGTTATTGGCTGCGGTAGAATTGCACGCGGTCACGATATACCGGAAACGATCAAATACAATAGTGCTAGAATTGTGGCTGTTTGTGATGTTGATTCCAAACGGATGAAAGAAGGCAAAGAATTCGTCGAAGGATTATACCTCAAGAAAACAGGGAAGAAAGATTTTGTAGATATAAAGATGTACGGAGATTTCCGAGACCTGATTGCTGATAAAGATATAGATGCAGTAATTGTAAGCACTCCGGATTTTTGGCATGCGCTTCCGGCAATTGCCGCTGCTAGAGCTGGTAAAGATATTTATCTTCAAAAACCGTTATCCCTTACAATCCAAGAGGGACGTGCTTTAAGTGACACCATTCATAGAACAGGAAGAATTCTTCAGGTTGGAAGTCAGCAGCGGTCACTTAATCCATGGCCACAATTTCATCGGGCGTGTGAACTTGTACGGAACGGCCGCATTGGTGAGATCAAAACAATCCAGATTGGTTTACCGGGTGATCCTTCGGGGAATGAAGAACCAGAAATGCCAATTCCAGAAAATTTAAATTATAATATGTGGCTTGGTTCAACACCCAGTGTCTATTACACTGAAAAGCGAGTTCATCCCCAAAGTGGTTATTCACGTCCTGGATGGTTACGGATTGAACAGTTCGGCTCTGGAATGATAACCGGTTGGGGAGCACATCATATTGATACTGCTCATTGGGGAATGGGAACGGAATATACAGGACCGATTGAAATTGTAGGAGAAGCCGTATTTCCTAAAAGCGGTTTGTGGAATGTACATGGTGATTTTAAAATCAAATCAAAGTATGCAAATGGTGTTGAAATGTTTATTAGCGGTGACAATCCAAATGGTGTTAGGTTCGAAGGAACGGAAGGATGGATATTTGTATCACGCGGAGCTGTTAAAGTTACTTCATCCGATCCCGGGACTGCTGATAAATCTTTGAAAGCATTAGATGCCAGTGATCAGAAAATATTGGATTCAGTTATTAGTCCCAACGAAATCCATTTGTATGAAAGTAAAGAGCAGCACGGAAATTGGCTGGAAAGTATTCGCAGCCGTAAACAGCCGGTAGCGCCTGCAGAAATAGGACACCGTTCATGCTCAGCGTGTCTTATCAGTCATATCAGTATGAAGCTGCCAAGAAAACTTTATTGGGATCCAGCAAAGGAGAGGTTTAAAAATGATGACGAAGCAAACTCCATGTTGTCAAGACCAATGAGATTACCATGGAGAGATCTTTTGTAAATAAAACCGGTAGATAGATGATTAACAAAATTATATTTTTGATAATTACGATTGGAGTATTTTCATCATGCTCAGATAATCATGAAGAAATTGTTTTATCTAACATTGTTAGAAATCTTGATTCACCCATTGAGATTGCTCCTGGTATAATATCATTAGATAGTGATCTATTGAAAGCGCAGTTGGTGGATAACCCAAATATTGAATTTGTTCTGCAGAAAAGTCCCTCGATTTTTTACTCTGGTGATAGTACTTTACAAAATTCATATTCAACAGTTATCGGTATATCTGTTATTGAAGGGAAGTATAAAATAATTCCATATACTCAAAAACCGGTATTCTCATTAGACAATAATGAGAATGGTCGACTGACAATTATGGAAAATAATAATCCAGTATTAAGCTATAATTTTGGAATGCAGCTTCGTGAAAATGTTCCTAAAAGATATCGAAGGTCTACATATATCCACCCGATTTATGATTTGAAGGGAAATATTTTAACCGATGATTTTCCAAAAGATCATTTCCATCACCGAGGACTTTCCTGGATGTGGCCGAAAGTATTTATCGATAGTGTGAGATATGATCTTTGGCATATATACGGTATGAAAGGTGAACTTGAGGGAATACATCAA
>QILJ01000295.1 GCA_003233295.1 Ignavibacteria bacterium
GAATTAACCGGAATTGTGCAGAATTATCTTTCACTGAAGAATGAAGAAACTATGTACACCGGCGGTGCGAATAGTTACTATAATGTTGATCTAATAGTATTCGATTTGAAATCGGGTAATCGGATGTCTCTCAAACAATTTATTCGTCCGGGTAAAATGAACGAACTATTAAATATTGGTGAACAAGAATTTAGAAGGATGAAAAAACTGCCTTCGAATGTTACAATCGATAAATCGGGCTACTGGTTTGAAAATGATGAGTTCTATCTGCCCTATAATTTCAGCATCTCAGATTCCGGGTTTGTATTCTTTTATAATCTATATGAAATTGCCCCTAGATCAGAGGGTTATACTGAACTTTTCATTGCAAAAGATAAACTTAAAGGACTGCTTAAAAACGATAATATTTTCAACTAATTAAATATGAATTCAAGAAAAGAATATCACGCTCCGATGCATACGGCAGAACACATCCTTAACCAGACGATGGTAAGAAAGTTTGGTATTGATCGTTCTTTCTCAAATCATATTGAGAGGAAGAAGTCAAAATGTGATTATCACTTTGATAGAGATATTACTGCTGAAGAGATTATTGATATAGAAGACAAGGTAAATCAAGTGATTGGGATGAACTTAACGGTTACCGAAGAATTCATTGATATCAATGATGCCCGCTCAAAATTCAATCTTGAAAGACTGCCGGATGATGCCGGTGATAGTATAAGGATTATACGGGTAGGAGATTATGATGCATGTCCTTGTTCCGGTAATCATGTTGAAAATACAAAAGGAATTGGAAATTTTAAGATCATATCAACATCGTTTAATGACAATGTTTTAAGAGTAAGATTCAAACTTCTGGATAAAGAAGATTAAAAGAGTTAGACTTCTTTATTATTTTATTATAAAGCACTTTTACATTAGTCTTAAAAATGATTATTTTTAGTTTTTATTTTACATATTTGAGAAATAAAAGTTAGTTTTTCAAACCAAGTGGGTATCAAAATGGCAATTACTTTAAAAATTGAAACACTCAATAATTTTAACGAATTATTATCCATAGCTGCAAAAGGTGAAGATAGTTTCCCTGATACTCTTTGTAACTTTATGGTTACCGAGTTTGAGTATCAAGCTATTGTATTATTTGAATTGCTGGATTCAAACGGTTTTAAAGTAATTGGTAAATCATTGAATGCCAGGAAAAATTATCTTCATGGTTCGGAATTTAGCTGTTCGGCTTGTAAATTGGTAAATAATCCGAATGATTTTTCCATTAGTCATGATTCAAACTGTGAACTACAAATTTCGGAATTTGTGATTTATGAAAGCTGCGTTTCATTCAGTATTAAATTAGGCGAACGCGGATTAATTAAAGTAGCTAAAAAGTCCCCTTTCGATCAGAATGATACCGAAATTCTATCCGACGTTACTAAATATATCAGCACACTTCTTCCAATATGGTTTGAAGCCCGCGGTAGCGCCAAGAAGACTACAAGTGATACTTTCGGGAATGCGGTTCTTCAAATCGGTAATGATCTAAGAGCTCATTCAAACGCTATCTTAGGCTCCACATCAATTCTTGCAGAAGATAATTTATCCGTTTCGCAGGCAAAATATGTTTCAGATATTAAACAGAATGCTCAATATCTTGTAACAAATTTGAAGGATGCGATTGAACTTGCAAAAGTTGAGAATGAGTCGCCAAGCTATTCAAAGAATATAAATCTTAGGACTTTAACAGAGCAAGTTTCAGCATATGTAAAAAATACGCTTATTGCCGATAACCCGGTGATAAGAATTGATATTGATGATACAATTCCTCAAGAGTGCAACATTGACGACATCAAGCTGAAATACATTCTGAACAATTTACTCCTTTTCAGCTCTGTTACTTCCAAGAATAATTCTGCGGCTATGAAAATTAATCTCTTGTCAGCAGATAAGATGCAGGTAATCGTTAGTAATACAGACACAATTTTAGATGATGAATTACTAAATACAATATTTGAACCATTTGCAATATATAAGATCGGTCAAATTTCCAGCAAAGGTATTACCGGACTTAGTCTTACACTTTCTCAAAGATTTGTAACGTTTCTCGGAGGTGAAATTAATGTAAAACATAATTCCGAGAATGGTATAACTTTTAACCTTACTATTAAAGGTGACTTTCATCAAGCGCCTAAGCAGGTTGATCTATCAGCTATTCCCAAACCAACTAAGGAACAAAACAGCATTCTTGTAATTGAAGATGATTATGCAACCTCAAAGCTTCTAAGCAACTATTTGAATAAGTGGGGTTACAAACCTACGATAGTAAGCACCGAAGAACAAGTATTTACCCAGATGGATAAGGAAAAATTCCTATCAATAATATTGGATATCGAAATTCCCAACATTAATGGTTTGCAGCTTCTGAACAAAATCCGTTCTCACAAAAATGCAAAGAATGTTCCGGTTATTGTCTGCTCCGTTGAGCCTGATGAACAAAAGGCTTATATGATGGGCGCGGTTGAATATTTTGTAAAGCCTATAAATTACAATTATCTTGTCGAAGTACTAACAAGCTACAAGCTGCGTAAAAACTCAAATATTCTCTGCGTTGATGATGATCTTCCCGCATTAAATTTAATTAAGCAGGCAATTGAAACAGCGGGATTTATTGCGGTTGCAGAAAATATTTCTGCTAATGTAATGGATCAAATTAAAAATATACAGATTGATCTGGCAATAATCGATCTTGATATGCCTCATCCAAACGGTTTTGAATTAATAAAATTGATAAAATCAGAACCAAAATTTGCTAAGCTCCCTATCATTATTTATACCGGGAAAGAAAATTTTGATGAAGATCTGCAGCAGATCGATGGACTTTTTGAAGATCTGTTACAGAAGCAAAGTGTCAATATTGAAGACCTATCCGAAACAATCAGTTCAATGATAGATGGATACGAAACTCCTTCTCTGCCGGAAGTTGTTCAGGAAATATCTGATGATGAAATAAAAATTCTATTTGCCGAAGACTATAAACATTCCCAAATAATTGTAACCAGACTCTTAAAGAAAAATGGCTTTGAAAATGTTGTTGTTGTTGAAAATGGCGAGGAAGCCCTACAGACCGCTAAGAATGATAAATTCGATCTGATACTTATGGATATGCAGATGCCTATTATGAACGGTTTTGAAGCCACAGGTAAAATAAGAGAGATTCCTACCTACAGAGAAACTCCGATAATAGCACTCACTGCTTTTGCAATGAAAGGCGACAGAGAAAAATGTCTGGATGCCGGTGCAACTGATTACATTCCAAAGCCAATTGACAGTAAAGAGTTTATAGAAAAGGTTAAGTTTTATCTTAATGCTTCTAAGTAATCATGTGGTCGCATAGTATGCGACTAGTTTTGATTTAATAATATTTGAGTGTAATGTGAAATCGTTTAATCTTACAGCTTTTATATCTACTCTTTTTCTACTAGTTTCGACCAACTATTCTCAAACTGAGCATATAAACGATGTACTGATATCCGAAATTAATAACTCTTTCTTCCATCACGAGAATTGGACTGAAAAGAATGTTTTTGAAAATGATGGTTTTAAAAATCATCCGAATAAAATATGTAAAGTGGAAAACTTTGACTCAACTTCTGTTATTGATAGTGTGATAACAATAAAAGTTGATGGAAGTATGGCAAAATTCACTTACACTTATGATCCTAACGGGAATATGACTTCGTATTTAAGGGAGTCTTGGAATGATAGTCAATAGGTAAATATTTTACGAGAAACTTACACTTATAATTCTAACGGAAATATAACTTCTTGTTTATCAGAATATTTGGATGGGGGTAGTTGGGTGAACTATGAACAAATTATTTACACCTATGATTCAAATGGGAATATGACTTTATTTTTATCTAAAGAATGGAATGGTAGCTATTGGGTAAATTTTTGGCAAGTTACATACACTTATGATTCAAAAGGAAACATGACTTTAAAGTTATATGAAGGATGGGACGTGAGTAATTGGCAAAATACTTTACGACGTACTTACACCTATGATTCAAAAGAAAATATGACTTCTTATTTATTTGAACAATGGGGTGGAAACAATTGGATGAATATATCGCGAGATACTTACACTTATAATCCAAATGGAAATATGACTTCTGACTTGCGCGCAAAATGGGATGAAAGCAATTGGGTGAACTGTTGTCAATTTACATACACCTATAATTCGAACGGAGATATGACTTCTTGTCTATTTGAAAATGCGGATAGTGGCAATTGGATGAATATTTCGCGAGATATTTACACTTATGATCTTAACGGGAATATGGTTTTGGACTTTCACGAAGGATGGGATGAAAACAATTGGGTGCATAGACATCAAACTACATATTTCTATGATATACTAATCCCGATTTGGTTTTCGGAAAATGAAATTGGTTCGTCAATGCGATCTCGACAAGTTGGAACTCCTTGTAATGACGGTATAAACATAACTGTTAAAGTTTACGATATTATTAACTTCCGGTAATTATTGTTGCTTAAGTAAGTTCAAGATGCTTGTTTCTTGATGCTGGATACTAGTTTCCAGATTCTAGTATCCAGCACGCAGTTTGCCTTTCTATCTCAAAATATATTTTACTAACTTTATAAATTGATTTTTTAAGAATATAAACAATTTATTAACTATTTGAGATAAAATGAGCAGCGATAAACCAAGAGTCCGTTTTGCCCCAAGTCCTACCGGTTACCTGCACGTAGGAGGATTAAGAACAGCATTATATAATTATCTTTTTGCAAAAAGAAACGGCGGTAAATTCATTCTTCGTATTGAAGATACCGACCGTAACCGTTTTGTGCAAGGTGCAGTTGAAAATTTGATTGATACGATCAACTGGGTTGGTTTGGACTATGATGAAGGTCCTCACAAAGATGGTAATGTTGGACCTTACTTTCAATCCGAACGACTGGATATTTATAAAAAATACGCCGATCAGCTTATTGAACAAGGCGATGCATA